>JBIKTA010000442.1:0-3225 GCA_044348315.1 Burkholderiaceae bacterium
ATGGACCTGATGTTTGCCGCTGCAGGGATGCCGCTGGATGCCGCGCGCCGTGAGGCCGTGGGCAACAGCCCGGGCGGCTGGGGCCTGATCCAGCAGGGCCGTATCGACGCCCACATCGTCAGCATCGGCACCACGACCACGCTCGAGCAGGCCGGAGAGAAGATCCTGATGTGGAGCACCAGCGACGCGGTCGCGATGCCGGGCCAAGCTTATTTTGCGCTTCGCGAAACGGTGACCAAGGAAGCCGACCTGCTTGCACGGATCCTGCGCGCCGAGCGAGCGTCGATCCGCGAAGTGAAGGCGGGTAATGGGCGGATGCTGGTCGAGCGGATGAGCAAGCTCTGGGAGATCGAGGGTGCCAAGCAAGTCGATTTCACCGTCAAGGCGATGCGCGACGAGGAAGCGCTGTGGTGGCGTGATGATCCGTCGCAGTTACTCGTGAACGACGCCGCCAGCTGGCGTTCGATGGTGGATGGCATGGTCAAGGTTGGCCTGATCAAGTCCGGAAAACCTGAGCAGTTTTATACGGACGAGATTATCAGGAGGATTTGAGCGGGGATTTGATGGGGCGATGATTCGATCGCCCCGGTCATCGGGCAGATCGTGAGAGTGAGTGGCGAGGAGATTCGAGCGAGAAGCCCTGCCGTTTTCGGGAATATATAGGGCGATTAGAGAATATCCGCCCGATTAACACAAAGCCCGCCGTGGTAACACGGCGGGCTTTGTTTCAACTCGCTGATCGCTGCTGGCGCGAAGCCAGCGGAAGATCAGAAAGTGTGACGGATACGAGCGGCAAAGCCCGTGCTTCCGCCAGCAAGCTCCTTCTCGAACACGTCGAAACCCAGTAGGGTCCGCTTACCCATCGGGTAGTTCACGCCAAGCGCCCAGGCGGTATCGTTGGTGTCGGCTGCCTTCGAATCAGTCGCGTAGGCGGCGGCGATGCTGAAGGCACCCATCGGAACCAGAGCGGCCAGATAGTTAATGTTGGCAGTTTTGGTGCCGGCTGCGTTCTCTTTCTGGGAGTTGACGAAGCTGACTGCCACAACCTTGGCGTCATACTTGATACCGATCAGTTGGTCGGTGGCCTTGGTACCAGTCGCCCCAGCAGCCGAGTGTGCTGGGCTCCAGTTCACGAGCATGTACTGAGCTGTAATCGGGCCCGCCGCATAGTTCAGGTCGATATGCTGACGGTCTTCGCCCGGACGGTTCACCGTGGTCTGCAGACCGGCCGAGAAACCGGAGATGGTGGGCGTGCGATACATAATCGAGTTGTTTTGGGTGCTCGCTCCGATGATGTAGCTAACGCTGCTTCTGGCGGCAGCCCCGGTCAGACCATTACTAAAACCGGTGTACAGCGAACCTGCGCCTGTGGTGCACATGAACGGATCGAAGGCGCAACTGCTCGCCTCACCAATTTTTCCGACGGTGAATGATCCAAAGCCGCCGCTAATGTAGGCATTGACTGCATGGAACAGGTTGCCACCTGTGCCGCCATCGGAGGCCTCGTCACCGTCGATCGGGTTAAAACGCATTTGCGAGGCAAAACCCGCTTTCAGGCCACCACCGATGTCATCGACGGCGTTGACACTGATCGAGTTGCCACCACCGGCGAACCTGCCGACCGTCGCTTTCGACCCGGGCAGACCGTTGTCGATAATACCCGTCGAGATCGAGCCCGACAGGGTGACTTGCGCGTGTGCAACGACCGGCAGCGCGGCGGCGACTGCGATGGCGAGAAGTGATTCAGCCATCGCCGCGCGCCGAGTTCGGCTACCCCACAACAAATCAAGGAGATACAGACCGAGCGGCGGCTGAATGACCAAGTCGCACTTTTAGACTTTTAAACACACTCCGACTTCGCGCGCTCGGCCCATTATCGCGCCGAACTAGATTGCCCGGCCTATCGGGGGCGGCACCCATCGGCTGCAACGTGCTGTCCTTCGATATTGCGCGGACGAATTTCCGCAGCAATCCAAAACTTCTTTCACCCAGTACAAAGGAGCCCAATATGTGGCTCGTCTACACTGACCAAGTGAATTTTTCAACATATTCCCCCAGATCGACGTCGCCAATGAGCCAAGATTCCGGCAGACCCCTTCGCGTGCCTGTCCCTTACGCCACAGCTTTCAACCAATCGACCACTACCCGCCTACGCTGACCGTCTACAAGATCCCTGCGAGTCGTTATTGGCAGATCCGCTTTTTTCATGGCGGACGGATGTACACGCGCAGCGCGCGGACCGCCGTTCTAGAAGCGGCAAAGAAAACAGCGGCGCAGTGGTTTGATCAGATCGTCAATCCAGACGTCGCTCTGACGGCCAATCCGTCAGGCCCGCCCGGCTCAGCGATCTCGCCAAAATCATTCGAGAAACTCGCACGTCGCCTGCTCGAGCGCGAGGCTGCCCGCCGTGATCGCGGAGAGTTTGCAGTGCTGTCCTACAAGGCGGACCGTATCCGGATGGAGTCCGAGATCATTCCGTTCTTTCAGGACAAACCGATCGCCTCGATCGATTCGGAGCTGATCGAGGCGTTCTATGCGCATCTCGAGACGCGTAAGCTCTCAAGCACGACGCTGTCGCTTTACCTGATGACCCTCCGGAAGGTCCTGAAATATGCGGTCGCAATCAAGCTGATCGAGGCGGTCCCTACGATTCCGAAGGTCCGGATCCGCAAACGATCCCGGGGCAGCTTCACCCCAACCGAGTACGTGAGGATCCTGCGCACGGCCCGCCGCCGCGTCGGCGACACGCTGGCTGCCGACGAATCTGAGAGCGCAGGTCAGCGGGGATTCTGGATTGCCGCGAAATACCGCAGGATCGAGAACGAGCTGCCGTGGTCGATCGGCTTCATGGTCAATAGCTTCATCCGCCCTAGCGACCTGCGCACACTCCGGCACAGGCACGTCGAGATCGTGCGCGGCACCCACACCTATCTACGGCTGACCTTGCCGGAGACCAAGGCACACGGCGCGCCGATCGTCACGCTCAGGCCGGCGGTACGTCTCTACGAACGCATGCGCCGCAAGCAGATGGAGGATGGCTACGGTGGCGACGACGACTACCTCTTCTTCCCCGGCGAGGCCGACCGCAACTACGCACTTGCGGTCCTTGGCTGGCAGTTTCGCCGGCTGCTCGAGGACCTCGGTCTACGCGAAGGGCCGCACGGTCACCCTCGAACCCTTTATTCCCTGAGGCACACGGCGATCACACTCAGGCTCCTATATGGC
>JBIKTA010000443.1:0-3224 GCA_044348315.1 Burkholderiaceae bacterium
CGACCCGTGGCTGCGCGCTGGTGCTGGGCGCACTCCAGGAGGTCGAGCAGGCAGAAGGACTCGCCGGGATGCGGATCCATCGGTCATGGTGGGTCCACGCCGGGCATGTCCGTGGCGTACGGCGTATCGGCGATGCGGCCCTGTGCGAGTTGAGCGATGGCCGAGAGGTGCCGGTGAGCCGCCGCCGCAAAGCCGAAGTATTGACCCGCTTCGGGGACAGTGCCCGGTACGCGGTCGAACCCCTCGTACCCGTCACCGCCCCCCGAACCCGCGATCAGAACGCGCGTCGCAGCCCGACCTGAACCGACACCGGGTTGTAGCGCGGCTCAACCAGCCGTCCGGTCACGCCCGATTCGGCGGGCAACTCGACGCTCCCGACCCGCAGCAGGCGGGCGTCGGCCGTCAGCCGCCAGTCCTTGCCAATCGGGAACTCGGCGCCGCCGATGAGTTGCACGCCAAACTTGCCCTGCTTGGACCACGCCCGCTCAGCGCCGCTGGCGTTGAGATCGAAATCGATCTCCTGAACCCAGCCAAGGCCGGCTCCGACGTAGGGCGTCCAGCCACCCGCCGGGCTCACGAAGCGGCGAATGCCGTTGACGAACAGAATGTTGGAGGCGAAATCGCCATCGGTCGCGATCGTCGTGGAGCCGCTCCTCAGTGACTTGAGATCGTGGCGACGCCAGTTCCATTCAAATTCGGCCGCCCAGCCGTTGCCGTAGCGAAACCCGACATCCCCCCCAAAGCCGAGCCCGGTCCCAAAACTCGCCGTGAGTCCAGGGCCCCATCCGGCATTGCCAATTTCATCAAAGCCGGTCGAGCCAAGACGACTCGCCTGGGCATACACCGTGGCATAAAAGCCCCGCGGCTCGGTCTGGGCAATCGCCGAGGTCGCCGTGCCGGCGATACAGCCGAGAACAGCGGTCGATAATAACTGACGCAAAAACTTCATGGATTACGCTCCGAGAGGAAGAGTTTGGACGCTGCGGGCGGAGGCCGTCGAACGCCCTCGATCACGCCCGCGATACTCACCCTAGCGTCTTTTCAGGCGCCGATGTGGCGCCCATGAACGAGCGGTCAGGCCGGTGAATGAACGGCAGGGACGGTTGACGCCCAAACCCGACGGGTCCTGACGCCTCACCGGCGGGATCGCATGGGGCGCAGGGGATCCAACGGCGCGACGCACCCGGTCGCTTCGAAAACGCTTGAGCAAATTTGTCGACCTCTGATATTGTCGACATTCGGACAAACAGGAGGACTCCATGACCGCTCGTCGCACCGTGCTCAGGAATGTCGCTGCAGGCGCAGCACTCGCTTCAGTCGGGTCGCTCGCACGCGCCCAGTCGGCCGCGCTGCCGGCCACCCGCATCCGCATGACCATGATCGTGTCGCCACGCGAGCCGCTGGGCGTCGCGATGGAGCACGTGATCCGCGAGGCTCAGCGCCGCAGCAACGGCGCGATCCGGATCGACTTTTTCCCCTCGGGCCAACTGGGCCAGGATCTCGCGACCTTTGAGCAGCTCTCGGCCGGTACGGTCAACATTCACGCCTCGGGTTTCGGCATCAACGCGAATTACAACTCCTTCTTCGCGCCCTGGCTCTTCAATGACTTCGCGCACGTCGAACGGGTGCTCGAGAGCCCGCTCGCCCAGCAATGGAATGCTGAGCTGGAGCGCACACGCACCGTGAATGTGCTGATGGCCTACCCGCGCGCGCCCCGCATGATGACCAATTCAAAGCGCGCCATCAGCACCCCGGACGACCTCAAAGGCCTGAAACTGCGCGTGCCCGAGATTCCCATCCTGTTCAACGCATTCAAGGAAATGGGCGCCGAACCGGTCGCGATGAATTTCGGCGAGGTCTACACCGCACTGCAGGCGGGCACCATCGAGGGCCAGGAAAACCCCCTGCCGACCATCGTCGGTTTCTCCCTGCAAGAGGTGCAGAAATTCGTCAGCCTGACCGCGCACGTCCGTGCGCCCGAATTCATCTATGTGAACGCCCGCTGGTGGAAGGGTCTGGCCCCGGGCGTGCGGACGCTGCTCACAGAGCTCTTCACCGAGGGCAAGGCGGTCGCTGCCAAAGCCATAGATGATCAGCAGCAGACCAATCTGGACGCGATCAGAAAAGCCAAGGCAGCGATCAACGAGGTCGACCAGGCCGCGTTCCGGGCCCGCGCAAAACCCGTGCTCGACAAGATCGGACCCAAGTTTCTTGGGGCTGAGACTTACGCCGCCATTGTCGCAGCCGGTCGCTGAGGATGAGTGGTGCCGATTCATTCGTGAACCGGCTGCGCGCGCTGCGCGCCGCAGTGGGGCGGGTCTTCGGCTGGGCTGCGGGTCTCGCGGCCTTCCTGATCACCACCCTGCTGCTCGGTCTCGTACTGGGCCGCGCACTGGGTCTGAATATCGTCTGGATACCCGAGACCACCCGGATCATGCTCGTCTGGGGTGTCGCACTGGGGGCCGTGAGCGCCTCGTGCAGCCGCGAGCATTTCAGGCTGGAACTGCTGGGCTCAGGTGATCCCGATCGGCCGACCGTTTTCGATCTGGTCAGGACCAGCCTCGCGCTGGCGCTCTTTGCGTATGTGACCGTGGGTGGCATTCCCACCATTGCCAGCGCGGCGATGCAGGCGTTCGCGTCAGTGCCGCTGTCCTATAGCGTCATGCGGGCCGCGATCGTGTGGGGGATCGGCCTGATGGCGGCCGTGGAGTGCCTGATCCTGATCGAGCAACTGGTCCTGTACGTACGACGCAGATTCGCTGGAGTCGCATCATGACAGCTGGATTGACACTGGTCGCCTGGTCTTCAGTGCTGCTGATCCTGCTGGTGCTGCTTCGCTTTCCGCTCGTGGTCGCAATCGGTGCGGTCGGTGCGCTCTATCTGATCACTGCGGATCTGCCTGCTGGTACGGTCGCGCCACTGATCACCAATGCGATCGACTCGAGCATTCTGCTGGCGATTCCGCTCTACCTGCTGGCGGGCGACCTCATGAACGCGAGCGGCGCCACGCAGAAGATCGTCGATTTCGCGAGCGTGCTGCTGTCGCGCGTACGGGGTCGCCTCGCGCACACCAACGTCGCCACATCACTGATATTTGCCGGCATGTCAGGCTCGGCACTGGCCGACGCCGCCGCAGTCGGCAAGGTCATGATCCCTGCCATGGAAAAGCAGGGGTACAAGGCGTCATTCGCAGCCGCCCTGACGGCTTCAGCCTCGACGATCGG
>JBIKTA010000036.1:0-10739 GCA_044348315.1 Burkholderiaceae bacterium
CGCGCGAGTTCTCGCCCGTCCTGGACAATCAGCCCGCTCGGACCCCCCCGGGCCGATACCGGCCCGAGCAGACGATTGTGAGGCGCGGGATCGGAGCCATGTACGCCCCAGCTACTGCCATCAATCGAGGGCTCGCGCGACCAGGGGGATTCGTGTTTGAGGGCAAAGTCAATCGCGCTGGCAAAGCGCTCCTGGGTCAGTGCGGTGGAATCGGTCATGTCGCGAGTCAACTCCGATAGGAGGGATCCTCTCGCTCGAGCATCCGGATGAGGGCCGTCCAGGCTTTGGCGACCGACTGCCGGCTGGGCCGCTCGAAGGACTTCGCGACCTGCAGCGCGACCTCGCGCGAGGGGCGGATGATGGGCGCGCCTGTGCTCTGCAGACGAACCTGCAGCTGGCACGCCCGCTCGAGGTAGTACATCAAGTCAAAGCTCTGCGGCACACTCGGCCCTGCAACCAGCAACCCGTGATTGCGCAGCAACATGACCTGCTTGTCGCCGAGTGAGCGCTGCACGGCCTTCCGCTCATCGTCGGTGAAATGCACACCCATGTAATCGTGATGGGCGATGCGATCGGTAAAGCGCATGGAGTGTTGGTTGAGCGGCAGTAACCCCTCCTGCTGGCAGGACACGGTGATGCCGTCGGCCGTATGCGTATGCATCACGCAGCCGACGTCGGGCCGCGCGCTGTGCACTGCGCTATGGATCGTGAAACCACCGGGGTTGATGCCCAGGCCCGTCGTGTCGTCTAGCACCTGTCCATCAATATCGACCTTCACCAGGGACGATGCGGTGATTTCCTCGAACAGCATGCCATGCGCGTTGATCAGGAACTGGTCGTGATGCCCCGGGACCCGCGACGAGATGTGCGTGTAAATCAGATCGGTGATCTTCAGGTGGGCAAAGAGCCGGTAACAGGCGGCGAGCTCGACACGCGCCTGCCACTCCGATTCGGAAAACCGAGCGGCCGAGGCGGGCTGGGGCGCCGGCGCAAGGCCATTGTCTTTGAAGCCTGCCTCGCGTCGCAGGGCCTCATTCGGACTGGGATCGTTCATGACGGGCTCCGTACAAGAGATGCGCGAGATTCGTGAGTCGGCAAAACCGCCCCGCGTCGCCGCTCAGCTGTTGGCGACCGCAAGCTGAGTGGGCGAAGGCGTCGCAGTGAGGGCTTCCTCGAGCAACCGGCCACAAATCTCACCAGTGATCGTTGTGCGATACATCAATCGATGCTCGCGTTTGTCGTAGTCCTGCACCGCGATGTGCAAGAGGCAGCGGTTATCCCACATCAGCACGTCGCCCACGCACCAGTGATGCCGGTAGACAAACTGCGGACTCACGCACACCTGCTTGATGTGCGAGAGCAGCCCCGCGCTCTCGTCGGCGCTCATCCCGACGATCCGACTTGAAAGCGAGGGACTCACATAGAGGGCCGCACGACCCGTCTCGGGATGAACACGCACCATGGGCTGCGCAACCGGAGGATTCGCCGCACGCATCTCCATCATCTTGGCAACGTCCAGCGTCTTGAATTCCGCTCGCCCAGAGAAAAGTTCATGCACGGTCTCGAGCGGCTCGATCACCCGCCGCAGCATGGGCGAGAGCGCCTCATAGGCCAGATACTGGTTCGCAAACATGGTGTCGCCGCCCACCGACGGGATTTTCTGCGCATGCAGCATCGATGCGGTGGCCGGGCGTGTCGTAAAAGAGAGGTCCGTGTGCCAGCGCTCGCCGGCCGCGCGCGTGGTGGACTTGCTGCCCGCATCCGGATCACTCGAGAGCACCATGAGTTGGGGATGCTCGGGATGACGGAAGTGAACCAGCGGATAGTCATCGACCGGTCCGAACTGTTCGGTAAAGGCAATCTGCTGCGAAGGCGTGATCGCCTGCTCGCGAAACAGCAGCACCTGGTGTTGCATCCAGGCCGCCCGGATCTCGGCAACCTGATCGGCGCTCAGCGGCTGACGCAGATCGATGTCAAGGACTTCGGCGCCCAGCGCGTGGGAAAGGCGACGCAATTTCAGGCTCATGGTCCGTCCAGGTCTTGTTGAGTCAATCGATGCGGAGATCCGCAGCCTTGACCACCGCAGGCCAGCGCTTGAGTTCGTCCGCGAAAAGGCGAGTCATCACCTCGGTGCCGCCTCCGCCCGGAACCATGCCCTGTCGCGCGTAGCTGGCGCGCAGGGTCGGATCCGAAAGAGCCTTGTCGACATCGGCAGCAAGCTTTTGAATGATCGCGGCTGGCGTGCCGGTCGGGACGAACAGGCCCATCCAGACGCCGGACTCGAAGCCCGGTAGCCCCGACTCGGAAACAGTCGGAAGATCGAGACCCGGCACCCGGGCCGAAGCCGCCACGGCGAGCATGCGGAGCCGGCCGCTGCCGGCGTGAACGGCAAGGTTGGTCGAGGGGCTCAGCAGTACCTGTATCGTGCCGCTCACCAGTGAGGTCACCGATTGGCCACTGCCCTTGAACGGGACGTGGACCATCTGCGTGCCGCTCATGGATTTGAACAACTCCATGCCGAGATGGATTGCGCCGCCCGTGCCAGATGAACCATAGTTCAGTTTGGTCGGATGGTTGCGAGCGTATGCGATCAATTGCGCAACGTCGCGCACCGGCAGATCAGGATGGACAGCGAGCGTGAAGGGCGTGTTGACCAGCAGCACGACCGGTTGCAGGTCACGTGCTGCGTCGTAGCGAAGGTTGGCATACAGGCTCGGGCTGATGGTGAGGCTGCTGGTGCCAAGCAGTACCGTATAGCCATCAGGGGCCGCGCGTGCGGCGAGCTCCGAGCCGATGTTGGTGCCAGCGCCAGGCTTGTACTCGAGCACGAAGGGCTGGCCAGTGATCGCAAGCAGGCGCTCGGTGAGCGGCCGCAGCACCGCATCGGTCGAGCCACCCGGCGAATAGGGATTGATGATCCGAACGGGTTTGGCCGGGTAGGTGGGGGACTGCGCCTGCACGTCCGCCAGGGGCAGAGCGCTGCTGCCGGCGAGCGCCGCGAACGCGAGGGCCGCTCGGACGAGGCTGTTTCTCATCACACCTGTGGGGCGGCGCGGGGTCTTGAAGGTCGGGATCACGGGGGTCTCCTCAGGGGGGTGCCGGTCTTCGCCGGTCTGGGTTTTCTATGGGACCTACTGTCCTACAAGCGGGCGGCCGATGCAAGTACCACGCCCCAACCCCGCCGCGAGCGGTCTCACATGATGAACAGGTGGTGCCTGTTGGCCCCGAGCCGAACGGGTTAGGATCCCGGCTCTCATGGTGCAGATCCGGGAGCGAAGTCATGGCACGCATATTGGTGATCGGAGCAGGTGCGATTGGCGGCCTTCTCGCGGTGCGCCTGTCGCTTGCGGGTCATACGGTGAGCGCGCTTGCCAGGGGAGCTCAGCTCGAAGCGATCCGGGCTCAGGGTGGCCTCACCCTGACAACCGGTGCCGCGAGTCAGAGGGCGCCGGTGGCAGCGGTGGAGTCGCTGGCTGAGGCTGGGCCGGCGGAATGGATATTTGTCACGCTCAAGGCGCATCAACTGGCCGGACTCGCCCCGGCGATTGCGCATCAGGCACAGGGTGCACGGGCGCTGGTACCGATTCAGAACGGCGTTCCCTGGTGGTATTTCCTGGGCGATGGTGGCGCGAGTCAGGCCCGGGTGGTCCGGGCGGTCGACCCCGACGGTCAGCTGATGTCACGGCTGGGCGATTGTCGGCTGCTCCCCGGTCTGGCCCTGATCGCGGCCGAGGTGTCGCAGCCGGGCGTGATCGCCAACGTTTCCTCGCAGACCGATGCGCTGGAGATCGGTCCGATCCGGCCGGGTGATGCCGGGCTCGCAGACGAACTGGCGGACCTGATCGCAGCGAGCGGTTTGGGCTGTTCTTCGGTACCGATCCACCAGGCCGTCTGGACCAAGTTGCTGGGGAACATCTGGGCCAATCCGATCGGTGCATTGACCGGTGCGACCGTGGCCGAGATCGCAACGCAGCCCGCAACCCGGGCGCTGGCGCGCGCGCTGATGGCCGAAGTCGACACGGTGGCGCGGGCCTACGGGGTGAAGATCGGAATCGATTTCGACGCGAGACTCGAACGGGCGGTGAGACTCAGGCAAGGCATTCGTTCGTCGATGCTCCAAGACGTCGAGCGCGGCCGGCCGACCGAGCGCGCGGCGCTCCTCGAGGCGGTGATCGAACTGGCTCGGCTGGAGGCGATCGATACGCCCAACATCGCAGCGCTCAACGCACTGATCGCGATCGGCGAGCCGATGGGTTTTGGCAGGGGTGCGGGGGGCCCACGGCGATCACGCGAGGCTTCAAGCCAGCCTTGAGCCGGAGGCGTCAAGCCGCCACAGCATGTTCAGCCTCGAGCGCGCGGCAGCCTCGCCCAGAACAGGGCCGGCCAGTTCCAAAAATTTATCGCTGAGGTCATCATCGCTCAGCGGGGCGTCGGGGTCACCTTTGCGGGTGGGTTGCAGATGTTCGGTCCGACGGCCGTCTACCGTTTCGATCGATACCCGCGCCGATCTCTGGCGAGGAAAGGCGCGATCGAGGCCCTCGTCGACCGACAACTCGATGCGCGCCATGAGCCAACGCACGCGCGGGTCAGCCAATCGCTCATCCGAAAAGGCCGCCAGCCGCACGCTCCCGTACAGCAGCGCGTGGGCCACCCCATACACCACGCTGAACCGGGCCTCGGCGGCCGTGCGAGGGCTCATGTTGCCCGCCACATCCAGAGCTGGGCGATAGGTGCCCACCTGAATCTTGCGAACCTGGTCGGCGTCGATGTTGAGGGTTCGCTGCAAGGCGAGCGCGCCATCGATGGCGGCAAAGGTGTGGCCGCAGCAGGCGTGATTCTTGAACGTCATGGTCGTGATGTTGAAACGCTGCCCCAGCGTGGCGAGCGCTGGGGACCAGTCCGGCCCATTGCTCATGGCCTGACCCAGTCCGGCTTCGCCATCCAGAACGTCCAGCGAGCCGATCACACCCTCGCGCGCCATTTGAGCCGCCATCAGACCGGCCTGTGCGGCGTGGCCCGCGTGCAGGGGTTTGGACATGGAGTCCATACGGAAGGCCTGCTGCAGACCCGCTGCCATCTTGGCGGCGGTGCATGGCGCATGGGTGTAAGCCGTGCTGTCCAGCCGCAACAGGGACGCCCCCGCAGCCTAGTTCGTCGTGTGCAATGACGGCAGCCGTCACGGTGCATCAACCCCAAGATAATCGTGGCGCTTGGCCAAACGGTGGAGATAGCTGGGTTCGCCCTCGTCGGCCGCGTCACGGATCGCCCGGAAACTCTGCTCATCCCACGCATCGGCGGCGATGATTCGCCCTTCCCGATCCAGGCGCCGGAGATGGTCCTGCGCGGCCCTGAGTCGCGCGAGCGTCGCCTGAAATTCGGCGGGAGTGATCAGGTTGCCGATCGCCGTTCGCAGTCGCTCAGTAGACAGACCCATGATCGCCTCATACTGGGTGCGGTCCGCGATCGGCGGCAGACCTTGACCATGAAAAGGTCGCTCGCTGGACGGGCCATCGGTTTTCAGCTCATCCGCATGGCGGATCTTGCTGCCGAAGCTGAGATCGTTGTCTATGCCAACGAATTGACGACCGTCTTCGGAGCGGATGATGTTCTTGTCATGGCCGTCGGCCGAACCGCTGATCGCGTGCAGCCATTGCAGCGCGATCAATGAGCGCTGAGCTCCAGCGTCGGCAGGATTGAGCGGGGGGATATAGAGCCCTTCCTTGAGCAAGATCACAGGATTATCAGCCGTCCCTGCCACTTCGATATCGACCCTTTCTTTCAAGGCGTAGTGGCGCAAGAGCTTGGTATTGCCTGGGTTTTGCCTGAGCATCTGAAGCAGACAGTAGCCCAACTGGGAGTCGCTGATGTCGAGGGGCGGAACCCATTTGCCCAGCCGCGCCACCGTCCGCCCCTGGGCGAGCGCCATCAATAGACCGGCTTTTCCATCCACGACCGCGACCTCGCAGCGCGGCACCGCGTCAAAGCCAAGCAGCGCGTCCAGTTTCGAATGGGCGAGATTGCGCAGCTCGTAGCGTGGTGACCCCTTCGACACGCCCAGTGGAGCGAGTGCAGCCGGGACGTTCTCTGGGTCGATCTGCTGGAGCGGCTTGAAGACCGCGGGTTGAGTGACGCCAGTCTCCGGATCGGCAAAATTCACCGCAAAGACCTGGTTGAACTGACCTTGGCCGAGCTGTTCTCCGGGCCCAGCCTGCTTGCCGCGTCCGAGATCGCGGGTGACGCTCTGTTCATTGATCGGGACGATCGCGCTTCCGTTTTCATAACAGGCGCCGAAGAGTACCTGCGTGCCGGCATCGGCGGGCCAGCCTGCTCCTGCGAGCAGCAGAGCCTGCGCCCGGGAAAACGCTGGGCGTCCTCCGGCATCCAGGGCGAGCATCGCGTGCACGAGCGCAGGATCGGGGGGCGACTTGGCGAGCGCCACGATAGCGGCAGCCGAGACGCCATGGTCGATCAGCCCAACCAGATCCTCGATCGTGAGCGAGCCATCGGGCAGGCCCGCCATCTGCAGCGCGCCGGCCTCGGGGCGGCTGAGTGGGCGACCGGATGCCGGGCTGCTGCGCAGCCAGCCGAGCGCGGCGTCATCGGGCTGGCTCGCATGACGCTCCAGCGCCCGCTGGAGGCCCTCGCCGTGCAGGCTCATCAGCGTAGCAATCTCGCCGATCGGCGGTCGTCCCTTGAGCGCCATCTCCTTAACTGCTTCCAGTGGAATATCGACGGCAAGCGCAGCCTTGAAGGCCTCCAAGCCTAGCCCCGCATCGATCAGTGCCCGCACCTCGTGTGCACTGACTCCTGCAGTCCAGGCGGGTCCCACCCACGCCAGCGGAACCTGCGCTTCACGATAGGTGTCCGATGCCGCGCGCAGCTCGATACGCGCCGTGCTCGACCACTCGAGCAGATCCTGTCCGGGCGACTGCGCCTCCGAAAGTGCCCTCAGCAGGGCGAACCTCGGCGCGATCCCATCCATGAAAGCCGAATCATTTTTGCCCTTGAAGATCTCCTCGAGGGGCAGTCCCAGGGTCAGGGCCTGATCGATCTCGGCGTGCGACCACCCGGCACTATGCAGCGCCGTCAGACGCCGGATGTCGTCGTGCTGGTCGGTCTCCAGGCGCTCGTGGACGTAGCCCGGCCCGCTGCGATCGGCATGCCGAACCAGCAGCGCCAGGGTCGCGAGGGGCAGCCCCTTATCAACTGCCCGGTCGGACTCCAGGGCGGTGGTGACGAGTCGCCGGTGGATCCCGAGCCGATACGCGCTCGAAGTATCGTCGGGCGAGAGTCCCGCACGGATGTAGCCGAGGAGCCGGCCCAAAGAGTCGAGTTCGCCCGGGGATTGCAGGGACTGAGTACCCGACGCGAAATCGGCTTCGATCCGCTCGAGCATGGCGATCTCGATCCGGGTCCGGTCCGAAAGCGTCGCCATGAGATCGCGGCGGGCCGGCGAAGCGCGCTGCTCGTAACGCCGTACCGCGCGGTCAAAGTCACCGAGGGCGGTCTTCAGCTCGTGGAGCTGGGTGCGGAACTCGGCCTGCGTCGCTTCAGGTTTCGCTTCGTAGAGATTTGCCAGCGTCCCGGCCCGCTCGAGCACCGCTTTGTAGCGGCCGTCGCGCCGCCATATCGTGACCGGCCCGATGCGAACGTCGTCTCGGGCCTGCTTGTTGAGGGCGAAATTCTTGAACCCCTCCGTACCGACGGGCAACGCGGGCAGTCTGCGAAGCTTGGCGTCTCGGATCAAAGCCTCAGCGCGCGGGCCAGATCCGCCGACCCGCAGTGCAGCGGGCCAATCGTAGCGCCGCAGCCGCGGCCCCGCGCTTCGTGACGCGCCCCTGAGCTCCGGCGGGATGTCAGCAGCCTCGACACCACGAATCGGAATGCTTGAATCGCTTCCGCGCGGTAGCCCCTCGGCAGCGGTCCGAGCAGACTGAAGGCCCGGGCGGACAGAGACGACGCCTCCTGGATGCCGCAGGATCGGTAGGGAACCGCTCACTCGTTGCTCAGATTGGACGCGTCAGGTCCCTCGCCGGGACGGCCCGCTCCGTCGCCGCCAGAGGGCTGCGGCGATCCCGACAGCAGACGGATCGCCTCGAAGGCACCGAGCAGACCCAGACGCGTATCGAGGCGAACCCGTCCGGCGAGAGGCAGCGAATCAGGATTGAGCCAGCACCACCCCTGCCCATCCCGCTCATCACTGACAACCAGCATCAGCCGGCCGGCTGGCCAGCAGCCCGCTGTGACCTGGTGCTCCGCCAACCGGACCAGCTCATTGGCAAGCCCGATCGACCCGCTGGCGCTGCGCGCCGCCCAGCGGGCATCTTCGAGCGCGCCGAAGGCGACCCGGGCGAGCAGCACCAAGGGCCCGCGACGCCAATAGAGGATCCAGAACCGAGACTGGATCCCATACCCGGTCAAGCCACAGAGCAATGCTTCGTCCTCCTGCCGTGCCAACGCACGGGCCCAGGCCCACAGGTCATCGGGCGATTGCTCGATCGCAAGTGACCCGTGCAAGCCCGGGGTTTCCTCCCGCAGGCCCGAAACGGCCCGCTCGCCTAGTGTGGGTCGCTCATCGATCCCAAGGGCGTGCCATTCGGTTTCCAACGCGGGTAACGACGATATGGAATCGGACAGCATGGTTCACCTTCAGGCCTTCAGACCCAGCAGTAAGGCCCGACACGGCTGCTCGAGCTTGCGGGTTGCATGATCTCCAGATCTTCGCCATCGTAGCGGGCTTTCTTCCTCATGGTGTGCGATCGAACCGTCCGGTGGCTTTCCCGCTGGGAATGATGGTGTTCAGGAATATCTCGGACTCGTTCTCAATAAAAGCGACGAGGTATACGTAGTCATCGGTCTCGACCACAGAGATCATCTGACCAGGGCATTTATCCTGGTTGGGGTACATGACCACAGCGACTTCGTTTCCCATACTGATTTCAAACACGATTCTTTCAAACGAAACGGCACGCTCCCGAACCAGCATCTGGTTTTTGTCTGGATCCCAGTTGTAGATTTTCGTTTTTGGCATGTGTGCATTTTAGACACGCATAATGCCACCATCAACGACGGGCTGATCGGCAATCTGCGAGCCAGGGTCAACGGATTCACCCTCCCCCCTACGTCCATTCAGCAACCTGAAGGTCGTCGCTGTATGTCGCAGGCTGTACAGTGTGCGCCGCTGACCGTTGGCGGTGTTGTCACCCACACCCGCCACCGTCTGAACGTGCCTGAACTGCCAACCCGGACTCTCCAAGGCCTGCCCGCGATCCTTCTGTTCGGGTAGGAAAACGTAGTCACAAGGCTGACCTCGACCCTGACTCCGTTGCCAAGCCAACAGCCGCTCATAGACGGAGACCGCAGCCTGTAGCGTGACAATGGGTCGGTCGTGACGTTTGGTCTGCGATCAATCCGACCGATCGTTGGTATCGTCAACAATCTGATTTCGGCGCACAGCATCCAACTGCACGATAAGCTCAGGCAACGGCAGCTGAACGGTCTCCCAGACCACGTCGAGGTCGATGTCGAAGTAACCATGGGCAATTTTGTTTCGCATTCCACGCATGCTGCGCCACGGAATGTGATTGTGTCTCTGGGTGAATTCACCATGACCATCCATCAGCTTCGCAACCGCTTCGCCGATGATGATCAGGCTCATGATGACTGCCTGCTGCGTTCGCCGGTCTGCAAGAAAGTCTGCCTTGCTCACCCCCTCAACGAAACTGCACGCATCCGCAGCGGCCTGACGCATGTGCTCCAGATAGTCGGCCTGGCGATTTTAGGTCATACCGGGCGGGCTTCGGCGAGCACCTTCTCGCGCAGCTTTGGCGGCAAGTCGCCGGGCGTCAGCAAGTCGACGCGAAGCCCCAATAGCGCTTCCAGTTCCATTTGAAGGCCACCGAGATCAAACAGCGTTGCACCCGGCAAGGCATCGACTAACAGATCGAGATCACTGCCATCACTATCGGTGCCGTGGAGCACAGATCCAAAGACGCGCGGGTTCGCCGCGCGGAAACGGCCGACCGCCTCACGCACATCGCGTCGTTTGATGTCAAGCAAGACGGAGGGTCTCATCAGCACACGCCTTTGCCTTCAGCTTCCCTGAATCTTATGGAATCCGATACCGCGCCACAAGCGTTACGACGCATCCCTTGATGACAGTGGGCGCGCCCTATCTGATTTATGAAGGGGATGCCGCACGGGAGGATTCGGTCGCCGACGGACTGGTGAGGCTCAAAGCCGGTGATCTGATCGGGCAGGACCCCGCCGGTCTGCTTCTCGGTCAGGCGAATGTCCGGACGCTATCGCCGCTGCGCGGGTGGGCTATTCCGGCGCCGGTAATCGTTCGCCTGTGCGCACAACTGCCTGGCCTGGCGGGATCGCTCACGCATTCACTGAGTCGACCCGATGCGGCTCACCGAACGGTCGGACAAGCGCGCGAACTTACTGGCTACTGATCCCGAGCCGGCGCACCAGTGGCGTCCAGTAGGACTGGTCCTTGGTCAGCAGGGTACTCAGATCAGCCGGAGAGATGGGTTGAGACGCCATCCCGAAACTCTTCATCTGATCGCGGTAGGCTGGCTCTGACACGACCTCGTTCAAGGTCCGGTTGAGCTGATCGATAATCTCGACCGGTGTGGCGGCAGGCGCCACCAGCACGAACGAGTAGGTGCCGGGGTTAAAGTCGGCAAGTCCTGCCTCGGCGATCGTCGGAACCCCCGGGAACAGGTAGCTGCGGG
>JBIKTA010000444.1:0-3211 GCA_044348315.1 Burkholderiaceae bacterium
CGTCACCCACGGCACGATCTCGGTTCGGATCGCTGCAACCAATGAGGTCAGTCAGCCGAATCCTCTGTCGGGTGGTCAGACTGTGGGCGTGACCAATGCCGATGTCCAGGTTTCGGAGGAGCGCAAACCCATGGTGCTGTTCCAGCCGGGCGTGGATCTGCGGGCGATCGTTGACGCGGTCAATCAAATTGGGGCGACCCCCACTGCTCTGATTGCGATTCTTGAAGCGCTGAAAAGTTCCGGCAGTTTGCGTGCTGAACTGGTCGTGATCTGACATGAGCCAGGTCACTCCTCGCGTCGGCTCCAGCCTGGATTTCCAGGGGCTGGGTGAGTTGCGCGGCCAGGCGCAGCGAGACCAACGCGGCGCTTTGCGTGAAACGGCTCGTCAGTTTGAAGCGATGTTCATTCAGACCATCATGGCGACGATGCGCGAAGCAGGGTTCAAGTCTGACTTGGTCGAGTCGTCTGCGATGGAGACTTTCCAGACGATGCACGACAAGGAGATTGCACTTTCAATGACCCGCCGGGGGGGCCTTGGCTTTGCCGACATGCTGGTGGATCAGATGGAGCGCAACAAGATGGTTCCGGCGGCCCAGGCGCTCGCCCACCGCGGCGCTCTGAATGCTCCTGTCGACCCGCGCTCCGGTACTGGCTCCGACGCTGTCGGCCTGACCATTGCGCCGCCTGCTATGGCCCGTCCGCTCGAGCAGCCGCTGCCGAAGTTCAAGCTGCCGATTGCGGGCCCGCAGTCTCTGCCCCTTCAGCGAGCCCTGAGCGTCAGGCCGACCAGCGGAGGTGAGCGGTGAGCGACATGCTCGGCATCGGGAGCAGCGCCGTCCAGGTGTACCAGCGGGCGCTGGCCACCGTTTCGAACAACGTCGCCAACATGGCGACGGAGGGGTACTCTCGCCAGGAAGCGGTGATCCAGGACAACCTGCCCCGCGAAGTCGCATCCCTCTTTTTCGGTACGGGATCCCGTGTAACGAGCGTCCAGCGCGTCTACGACGCGTTCATCGAGGCGGGCCTGCGCGGGAGCACCAGCGACCTCGAGACCCAGACTCCCCTGGTGAACTATTCAAGTCGGGTCATCGACACCATGGGAAGTCAGGTGACGGGTCTATCCAGTGCCCTCGACTCCTTCTTCGCATCGGCGCGAACGCTTTCGAACGATGCCGCCTCCATCGAGCTGAGGTCCATCTTTCTGAGCGAGGCAGACGGTCTGGCTGCACGGTTTCGCACGCTCAGCGGACAATTCGAGGCGCTCGATGAGGAGACGCAGGAAGCGGTGAAGGTAGACATCGGACGCATAAACAGTCTCTCGGCGCAAATTGCATCGGTCAACGCTGAGCTTGGGCGCAAATCCACCCTGAGCAAGCAGCCGCCCCGTCTGCTCGATCACCGTGACCAGTTGCTCAGGGAGCTCTCCGGAGTGGCGCGGGTACGCATCAAGGAATCAGCAAATGGGGTTGTCGACATCAGCCTGGGGGCGACGGACCGGCAGGGGCAGATCGTCAGCGGGCGGCAGGCTTTCGCTCTGGACGCTGTGTTCGACAATCAGGGAATGGGCGTCAAGCTCATCATCGATCCGGTTGGCAAGCGTGAGGCCCTGACGGGTCTCAGTGCAGGAAACCTCGGCGGGCTACTCAATTTTCGCTCTCAGATTCTGGGCGCTGCAGTCGCCGAGCTCGATTTTCTTGCGCAAACCGTTGCCAAGCAGTTCAATGCCACCCATCACATGAACATGACGATGGCAGGGGAACTCGGGGGCGATGTCTTCACGATCGACCCCGTGTTCGAGCTGGATGACCGCGCCGTGCGCGGCCAGTTGTCCGTGCAGTGGGGGGTGGTTGAGCCCTCCGAGACCGAGTTTCACGACCTTGAGCTGATTTACGATCAGGGCAGTGCCCGGTGGACCGCGCGCGACGGGGTGACGGGGCTCGAGGCCAGTGGCGTCGATCAGATTCGCATCAACGGCCTCCAGATCCGGATCGAGGGTCTGGCAGAGGAGGGCGACCGGATGGTTCTGGCTGCCTCGATGCGACCGGCAGCAGGGATCCGGAAAATCCTGGACGACCCCAGAGGGGTGGCTGCAGCGGCGGCCTTGCGGGTGATCGAGGCCCCTGGCAACCTGAGTGGTGCGGATGCCGTGATCGCCTGGCAACCTGATGCGCGCGATGAGCTGAATCTGCGTTCAGTAGAGGAGTTCCCGCGCAGCAGTACCTGGCAGACCGAGGGTGTTCCATTCGAAAACAGCTCCGCGCGTCCCGCAAGCCTGCTGGGGAAAGTTCCCCCAGGTCTGGATGAGGTGCGTTTGTCGCTGCAGAGTCAGGTCGGCGAGCCCCTCGATCTACAGATATTCACCCGGGACGGTCGTCATCTTGCCGGGAGGGCGCTCACCGAATCGCAGCAGGCCGAGCTGATCAGTCCGGCGGCAGGATTTGTCGCCGGTGCGTCCTACTCCGATGACTACCTCAACGGGAGCGGCGACACGGCCTATCTCGATCTCGCTGTTCACTACGGCGCACGTGCGGTGGCGACGACCTTCGAGGACAGGACCCGCAGCGGCGAACTGATCGGCGAGGTCCAGGTCCCCGCAGTACTGAACTCGAGGCGATTACCCGCTCAGCCGGTCGCTGCCGGGCAGGAACTCATTGCGTCGGGAGCCCTGACTCTGAACGGCGGTTCACTGGGAAGTTTCACGCCCAGTGCGCAGCCTGTTCAGGCCAGCGAGCTTGCCGCCTGGCTGACGGCCGAGACGCAGCGGCTCGGTCTGACCGATCAGGTCAGCATCGAGGGCGTCAACGAGTTGCGCGTGGCGGTGGCCGAATTGATGCTGGACGCGCCCCTGCGACTGAACGGGGTGGACATCCGGGGCGCGGGCGACGCGGCGGCTGCCGACGCCACTGCGCTGACCCGGCAGATCAATCAGCACTCCGCATCGACAGGCGTGATTGCGGATATCGGGTCCGATGGCGATCTGGTTCTGCGGACTGTTGACGGTCGTGACATTCGTCTCGAACCTGCCGATGATGATTTGCTCGGCTCGCCGCTCAACGCTCTTGCGATTCCGGCCGGGCGGTTTTCCGGGAGCTTGCGCCTCACTGCGCTCGATACCGCCACTCCAGTCGAACTCGGCATCGGTACACATGGGTCGCCGTCCGATCTGACCCGTCTGGGATTCTCCACATGGGTCTGGATCGACGGCGAGATT
>JBIKTA010000445.1:0-3210 GCA_044348315.1 Burkholderiaceae bacterium
AGATCGAGATCGTCGAACTGAATGAGCACACGCCCGACTCGGCCCTGCCGGGCTTGCTCGCGCCGATCCTGGCCGGACGGGATGCGGGACTGGTGTCGGAGGCCGGATGCCCAGCCGTGGCCGACCCCGGCGCCCGGCTGATCGCACTGGCGCACCGGTCCGGCGTGCGAGTGATCCCGATGGTCGGCCCAAGCGCCCTGCTGCTTGCGCTGATGGCCTCGGGGCTCAACGGGCAGTGCTTCGCCTTTGCGGGCTATCTTCCGCAGGATGCGGCTGAGCGTAACCACAAGATCGCTGCCCTCGAATCACGATCTCGGGAGCAGGGCGAAACCCAGTTGTTCATCGAGACGCCCTATCGAAACCAGGTACTGCTCGAGGCCTTGTGCGCAAAGCTCGCGCCCGACACCCAGTTACTCGTGGCGAGCGCACTGACCTTGCCGGATGAGAGCATCGCAACCCGAACCGTAGCGGATTGGCGTGGGATGAAGGTTACGCTGGCCAAGGTGCCGACCGTATTCGGACTGCTTGCGACACCCGGCCGCACTCAGCGCCCTCGTCGATCGACTTGATCGAACGTAGCATCCTGGAGCCGCGCCGGCTGCCCGGTGCCCTGCGCGCGGTCCCAGTCGCCCTGCCTTCAGCGCAAGCGGGCTGCGGACAGCCCAGCCGAAAGCGCTTCGCTCAGGCTCCTTGCGCCCTCAGCTCCGAGGCGCCTCGCCAGCTTGTCGGCGAAGTCCTCCCGCCGGGAGAAATCAACGATCCGCTCGGCGCCGATCACTTCGCGAGCCACTTGGTTGACCGAGCCAAGCCCATCAGCCAGGCCCAGTTCGACACTGCGCGCCCCTGACCAGACCAGACCGCTGAAAATCTCGGTCGAGGTACCGATACGGTCGCCCCGACCCACCTTCACGGCATCGATAAACTGGATGTGAATCTCGTCGAGCAGTTTTTGGGCGTGCGTGCGTTGGCGCTCGTCCAGCGGCGAAAAGGCGTCAAGAAAAGCCTTGTTCTCGCCGGCAGTCATCACTCGACGCTCGATACCGAGCTTGTTCAGTGCCTCGACGAAACCGAAACTGTCCATCACAACGCCAATCGACCCGATGAGGCTCGCACGGTCGACAAAGATCTTGTCGGCGGCAGCCGCCACATAGTAGCCACCCGAGGCACAGATCTCCTCGACGACGACGTGAACCGGGGTGGAAGGATGCGCGGCGCGCAGGCGCCGGATCTCGTGGTGGATGATGCCCGACTGCACTGGGCTGCCGCCCGGGCTGTTGATCCGGATCAGGACACCTGCCGTCTGCGGGTCGTCAAATGCCGCACGCAGCGACTCGGTGATCGCGTCGGCCGACGCGTCGCCCTCGGTCCCGATCACGCCCTTGATCTCGACCAGTGCCGTATGTCGCCCCGACCCGCTGCCGGAACCGCCCACGCCGCCCCAGAGGCTCGTGATGATCAGCACGAGCACAACCAGCGCGAGGCTGCTGAAGCGAAAAAAAATCCGCCAGCGGCGGGCGCGCCGCTGCTCCTCGATCCCCGCGAGCAGGACTCGCTCGATCATGCCCGTGCGCTCGGTCAAGGCTTTCGCACCAAGATTTTGCTCGTCGCTCATTCGCCCATCCTCCGTTCACGACCCCCGAAACCGTACCCAGATCTGCCCGGCATGCTCCTGGCAATCGAGTGACTGGAGCCTGCGCCCTCGACACGGCCCCGCGATGCAGACACCATCATGCGGCCGGTAAGTAGCACCATGAGTCGCACAAATCAAGTGTTCGCCTTCATCGTCAAAGAAACGCCCAGGCTGCCAATCGAGCTCGACCGGAACGTGAGCGCACTGATTGACGTATGCAAAAGCGTGCCCCTTGTGCCGCACCACGAATGCGGCAATCTGCGGCTGCTCTGCCGATTGCGGTGCGAGGTCGAAGCGAACGCCCTCGCCACCATCGACCAGAGTGACGGCGGGGCAGACGCTCACCCAGGCCGGCCCGGGCTGTGGATCGTCAGGGTGCCGGTCCTGGTTCTCAGGCATCGCGAGCGTGCCCCTGGCAATGCTTGCGACCGGCATTGCCGGCAACCAGTTCCTGCAGGACCGCGCGCAAGCCTGCCACCTCATCGACCAGCGCGAATGGCTGATGTGCGAGCAGGTGTTCTTTCGGATGCGCACCGTAGCTGACTGCAACGGCCCGGCAGCCGGCCGCTTCAGCCATCCGCAGATCGTGGGAGGTGTCGCCGATCATCACGGCTTCGCGAGGGTGGACCGAGAGCTCATCAAAGAGGTCCTCCAGCATCCAGGGATGGGGCTTGGGCTCACCTTCGTCGGCACAACGGGTGGCCTCGAACAGTCGTCGCCATCCTAGCTGCTCGAGCGCGCGCTCCAGTCCGACCCGAGACTTGCCGGTCGCGACCGCGAGCATCACGCCCATCTGCCTCAATTCTGACAGCAGTTCGGCCGCCCCGGGAAAGGTGACGAGCTCGGTCGCCCGGGCGAAATAGTGCTGGCGATAGCGCTCAAAAAAAGCCGGGCGCTGGTGTGCCTGCAAGGCAGGAACGGCCAGTCGCAGCGCATCATCCATCCCGAGGCCAATGACATGGGAGGCGAGGCGGTCATCGGGCACCTCGAGCCCGAGATCGGCCGCGGCACACTGCATGGCGCCGCTGATCGCTGCGGTGGTATCGACCAGCGTGCCATCCCAGTCGAAAACGATGAGCCGGGTCTGTGCAGAGTCTTGAATCACGGTCTTTTGTTCCGTCGTGACAACATGGGATGCTCGAGAATGGCGTTGATCGACGAGGGATTTCCGATGATGCGCCCAAAGGACTCAGGCAAAGGCGCCTCGAAGCACATGACGTCAGCACTGATCGGATGCCTGATCACGAGCCTGAAGGCATGAAGATACATCCTCCCGTGGCCCAGGGGCCTGAGCGCCTTGTTCAGGGGGAAATCGCCATACTTCTCATCGCCCAACACTGGATGCCCGGCATGCGCCAGATGCACCCGGATCTGATGGGTCCGGCCCGTCTCGATCACCGCGACGACGAGTGTCGCCCCGTCTGGCGCACCCGGCAGTTCAAGATGCAGCAGGCCCGTCACACGGGTGACCGCCTCCCTGCCCTGCTCGCTCACGCGAACACGGCGATCGCCATCCGGCGCCGCCAGACGCTCAAGAGGCGCGCGGATGGTGCGCGTTCGCAGGGGCCAGCGGCCGGCGA
>JBIKTA010000446.1:0-3194 GCA_044348315.1 Burkholderiaceae bacterium
CAGCCTCATCGAGACTGCCCTTTTTCACCAATCGTGCCAGAGACCCGTCAATTGATTTCATCCCTTTGTCGAGGGCGGCCTCATTGATGTCCTGCATGACCGCGTCCAGGCCTGACACGGCGCAGGCGTGCGCGATGCCGCTGCCCATGGTGCCCGCGCCGATGATGCCGATGGTTTTGATGCTCATGACCTTACTGTTCCTCAAGTGAGTGTTGGCCTGATTCTAGGAGCCTCGCGGGCTGAATGGAAATGGGTGGGTCGCGCGACCCGCTTACTCATTCGAGGCGAACGAGCTGCTCGCGCAACTCACCCGTTCGCTCGTTCCAATAGCGGCTGTTGCCGAAGTCCGGAAAGGCGGCCGGGAAGGCCGGGTCGTCCCAGCGACTCGCAATCCACCCGCTGTAGTGAATGAGCCGCAGACCGCGCAGGGCCTCGATCAGGGCGATTTCTCGGCGGTCGAAGGCCCGTACGCTCTCGTAGCCCTCGAGCAGTCGCTCGAGCGAGCGGCTCGCCTCGTCACCGCTGCCTGAGACCAGCATCCAGAGGTCCTGGACGGCGGGCCCATTGCGGGCATCGTCGAAGTCAACGAAATGGGGTCCCGCAGAGGTCCAGAGCACGTTCCCGGGATGACAGTCGCCGTGCAGTCGGATCACCTTCAGGTCGGACAGTTGCGCAAACCGCTCTCGGACCCCTTCGAGCACTGCATCGACCGCCGCGAGCCAGTTGCGTTCGCATTCGGGCGGCAGCAGTCCGCTCGCGAGCACCGCCGCGCGCGCGCTATCCCCAAGCGTGGCCACGCTGATCGTCGGCCGGTGTGTGAAGCGCTGTCGGGCACCGACGCGATGAATCCGAGCGATGAAGCGGCCGACCCATTCGAGCACGTCAGGCTGATCGAGTTCCGGGGCCCGTCCGCCCCGAAGCGGGAACACCGCAAACCGAAAGCCTTGCCAGCGCGCAAGACACCCCCCGGCGAGCACGCTTGCCGCGATCCCTGGACGAGCCCACCCGCGCCCGGCGGAGGCCGCGAGCGGCAAGGGCGAGACTGCGGGCACCTCGTCTTCCACCAATTCGGCAAGCAGCGCGTGCTCCTCGGCGATCTGTTCATCGCTCCAGCGGCCAGGACGGTAGAACTTGACCACGACCGGCTCGCCCTCCTCGAGGTGCACTCGATACACACGATTCTCGTAGCTGTTGAGCGCGATCATCCGGCCATCGCCCGCAAACCCTACGGCCTCCAGTGCGTCGAGCACCGCACCGGGGGTGAGTCCCGCAAACGGTGTCGGGTCATTGCTGGCGGGTGATGGGTTCATGACCGAGAGGCTCCTGGCGGGTGGGCAGTCAGATCGTCAAGCGGCTCGGTCATCAGGAGGCCATAGGTCATCATGCGCCCAGCCGCGCTGCGGCCTTGTCGAGCCAGAGCGAAAGCTGCCCGCGAAGATCGCCCACGCTAAAGGAGCAGCTCTCTTCTCCAAAGGACGCGGCCGATTCGAGCCGCGTCAGAATGGCTTCCAGCACCTCGCCGAACCGGGGCGGCAGCGCTGCGACAAGACCGGTTTCGGCGCGCCACTCCGTAAGCATCTGGGACAAGGGCGCGTTCTGCTCGAGGCTGGCGCGAAGCCGGGCGAGGGTCTGTGGGTGTGTGGGGCTCATGGCGTTTCGTCTTGTGTGCTGCAGCCGGTTTCCTGACGACCATTCTATGCGCCTGGAGTGGCTCATCCGGTCTTCACCGGCCTGTAGGGCGACGTGGGCTAAGATCAGGCCCTTCCGCCGATTTCCGCGGCCGGCGCCCATTCCGGTGTCGCGCCCTACGAGTCCCTTTTTCAAGGCAGGTGCGCCCATGACCGATTCCTCGACCGAATTGAGCATAGACATCGTTTCCGACGTCGTATGCCCCTGGTGCTTCGTGGGCAAACGCCAGGTCGAGGAGGCGATCGAGCAGTACCGCAAGGTCCATCCACAGGTTCAGATCACCACACGCTGGCATCCCTTTCAGCTCAACCCTGACCTGCCTGCGGAAGGGGTGGCGCGCAGCGATTACCTGCGCGCCAAGTTCGGGACCGACGACACCCGTGGGCTCTACACGCGAGTGCGCGGTGCGGCCCAGGCTGTGGGGCTCACGCTCGATATGGAGTCGATCGCCCGCCAGCCCCGGACCGTCGCGGCGCATGCCTTGCTCGAGCTCGCCGCCGATGAAGGGTGTCAGGATGCGATGGCCGAGGCGCTCTTCAAGGCCTATTTTCAGCAGGGTCGCGACTTGACCGATCCCCAGGTGCTACGCGCGGTCGCGCAGCTTGGCGGGCTTTCCGAGCCGGCGATTGACCGGGCGCTGACTGACACGGCGCTTCACGAGCGAGTGGCGGATGCCGATCGCCGGGCGAGGGAAGCGGGTGTCAGCGGCGTGCCCTGCTTCATCATCAATCGGCGCAGTGCCGTGAGCGGTGCCCAGGGCGCCGAAGTGCTGCTTGAGGCCATGGAGAGCGCTCAGACGGGGTCCTGAGCGCCACTTGTCCGCACGGCCCTGCCCGGGGGTCAGCCCCGTCCTACCAGGGGCATCTTGGTGGCCATCACCGTCATGAACAGCACATTGGCTTCGGGCGGCAGGCTGGCCATCTGCAGGACGGCTTCGCCCACCAACCGCACATCCATCGTGGGCTCGGGCCGCATGCTGCCGTCGGCCTGCAGGATGCCGGACCTCATCCGGTCGGTCATCTCGGTCGCGGCGTTGCCGATATCGATTTGTCCGCAGGCAATGTCGTAGGCGCGTCCGTCGAGGGCACAGGCCTTGGTCAGCCCGGTCACTGCGTGCTTGGTCGCCGTGTAGGGTGAAGAGTGGGGCCGAGGCGTATGGGCCGAAATCGAGCCGTTATTGATGATGCGCCCCCCGCGCGGGGTTTGCGACTTCATGATGCGAAACGCCTGCTGGGTACAGAGAAAAACGCCCGTGAGGTTGGCATTGACAACCGTCATCCACTGCTCGTAGCTGAGGTCTTCCAGCGGAATCGGGGGCGCGCCCGTGCCGGCGTTGTTGAAGAGCAGATCAAGCCGCCCGTAGGTCGCTTCGATCCGCCCAAAGAGTGCCGCCACCGACTGGGGATTGCCCACGTCTGCGGTCACCGCAAGCGGTCGCGGACCGCTCGTCCCGACCGCTACGATCGTCTCTTCGAGGGGCTCGGCGCGGCGGCCGGCGATCACGA
>JBIKTA010000447.1:0-3193 GCA_044348315.1 Burkholderiaceae bacterium
TGGCAAGAAGATCGTGGCGGTTGGCGGGGGCGAAGAACAGGCTTCGAATCATCATCGGTTGAATGTCCGGATCGAATGATTGTTCAGTCGGGGCTGGACCGGATTCGGACTCAGCGTCCCTTCCAGTCGGGCGCGCGTTTTTCCTTGAAGGAGCGTGGGCCCTCCTGGGCGTCCTCACTCTGATAGACGGGCACGAACAGGTGGTACCCGGCCCGCAGGGCCGCCGAGCGTCCCATTTCGGTGGACAGGTAGACCAGTTCGCGTGCAGCCCGCACGGTCAGCGGCGCGTTCGCCGCGATGCGTTCGGCCATGGCGAGCGCACGCGGCATCAATTGGTCGGGTGCAACGACATGGTTGACAAAGCCGATCTCACGGGCACGGTGGGCGTCGATCGGGTCGCCGGTCAGCAGCAACTCCATCATCACCCGCTGCGGGATGATGTGGCCGAGTGGCGCAGCCCAGGGCATGCCCCGCCCGACCTTGGCTTCGGTGATGCCGAAGCTTGCGTTGTCCGACGCGATGCAGAGGTCACACATCTGGGCGAGCAGCCAGCCACCCGCGTACGCGACGCCGTTGACCGCGGCGATCACGGGTTTGGTGACGTCAACCGAGTCGCCAATGACCGGAACGTAGTCCCGGGGCGGCACCCCCAGCATCGTGTCGGCCGCCTCCTTGAGATCCATCCCGGCGCAGAAGGCCTTGTCGCCCGCCCCGGTCAGAATCGCAACCCGGACAGATGGGTCGGCTTCAAAATCGGTGAGTGCCTGGCGCAGACCCTCCCGCACCGCCCGGTTGAGTGCATTGCGGGCCTCCGGGCGGTTGATCGTCATGACCCGAACCGCTCCGAGGGTCTCGCACTTCAGTTCATCGCTCATGCGCTTACTGTGCCTCCATCTTTGCAATCTTGACCAGCCGCCCCCAGGCCCCGATCTGTTTCTGGTTGAATTGACGAAGCTGCGCGGGCGTCGAGGACACCCCAATCATGCCCATGCGGCCAAAGAAGGCTTGGGCGTCCGAGCTTGCGACGGCCTTGACGAAGGCGTCATTGAGCCGAGGGACGATTTTAGGCGGGATGCCTTGGGGCGCATAGTAGCCGAGGAACGAGGCGTAGTTGCATCGGTGAGCCTCTGCGCGATGAATTCGCTGCCCGAACCTCCTGGCATGTCCCCGCGGACCACCAACAGCATCGTTTAGCCGCCTGGCGCAGCAGGCCCACCTCAACGACCTTCGCGGGTCACCAGCGTTCAGCGCACCGGGCTCACCCGACGGATCTCAGGCCAGACGTGCGCGGCGGCCTCATGGAATGCGGTGATCAGCGGGTCGAGTGAGCGGCTGGTCAGATGGGCAAGCAGCAGCGGGATTTCGGCTTGGGCGATCGGCGAAACAGCGACCGTTCCCTGCTCGAGCCCCTGGCGCACATGCTCGTCACGCATCAGCATCAGCCCCACTTCAGCTTCGAGCATTGCGCGCCCCAGGGCCGCATTGTCGAAACGCGCGACTGTATGGAGCTCCAGGCCGTGGGGGCCGAACAGCTCTCGCAGCAGCAGCGAGTAAGCCATGTTGGGCTCAGCCGTCGTAATCCAGGGCATGGCGGCCAATTCGGCCCAGCCAGCCGACTCAATCTGGGACCGCCAGCTCGCCGGCCCCGCCACCCGAAAGGTCACCGTCCCGATCTGGTGGTAGGCGAATTCCGGATCGATTGGGCGACTCAACAACAGAGAGAGATCGAGTTCACCCGTTTTCAGTGCCTGCCGGGCGCTGGCCGAATGCCGAACGCGCAAGTCGACGCTGATCAGAGGATGGCTGCTGCGAAGGTGGCCGGTTGCTCGACCGAGCCGGGTCGATGCCGATTCGCTGCTCGCGCCGATGACCAGGTGTCCTTCGAGGCGACCACGCACTTCCCGTGCATAGGAAGTGAACTGAGCGGCTTCGGCGAGCAGGTGCTTGGCGCGATCGAGCAGCATCTGCCCGGCGCGGGTCAATTCAAGTCTGCGATGCGTGCGCACGAAAAGGGGGCTGCCGAGGCTTTCCTCGACACTCTTCACATGGGCGCTCGCGGCTGAGAGGCTCATGTGGAGACGTTCCGCCGCGCGCGTCAGGTGGAGTTCTTCGGCTACCACCACAAAGGTGCGCAACTGTGCGAGATCGATATGCATGACGACAAAGGGTCCGAAAACGTGGGTCCGGATGCTTCAGCAAAAGCGCAGGCGGACTACCGAAAATCGGGATGGACGGCCGGGACGCAGCATCTCTACAATCCCACAACAATCAACTCGGTCCTTGGCAGGCGCATGCTCGAGCCGTCTTCTCGGCAGTTGAGCTGACGCGTTGATTCAGAAAGATTATTTCATAGTGCCCGAGGGCGACGATGCGCACCCGGGACTGGGAGACGAACCGATGGCAGCCGAAGCGACGCAAGCGCGGAGTGGGCAAGAGGATTTTGCGCGGGATCTCGCAGCATTTTCCACCGGGCTGGTGCTGGGCTCGCTCGGTCATGAGGTGGTCGATGCGGTCAAGACGGATCTCTTCGACACGCTGGCCTGCGCGGTGGCAGGGTCCTCCGCGCCGGGCGTGGATGAGGTCCGAACCCTGGTCAATCAGTGGGGGGGCGCCGCTCAGTCCTCAGTGCTGGTCTTTGGTGAGCGGGTGCCCGCGCATCACGCAGCCTGGGTGAACGGCACCATGGCACATGCCCGCGATTACGATGACACGCATGATGCCGCCGTGTTGCATGCCGGGGTATCGGTGATTCCTGCCGCGCTCGCCGCAGCCGAATTGCGGGGGCGGGTCAGCGGTGCCGATTTGATCGCTGGCATTGCTGCCGGGCTCGAGACGATCAGCCGGCTGGGGCTCGCCACACAGGTCGGGATCATCGAGAGCGGCTATATGTACACGTCGCTGATGGGGCACTTCGCGGCGACTGTCGCGGCCTCTCGGGTGATGGGGCTCGACCTGACCCAAACCGTCAACGCGCTCGGGATCGATTATTCGATGGCGGCGGGCAACCACCAGGTGACCCGCGATGCGGCACTCACCAAGCGCATGCAGCCCGGCTTTGCCGCCATGTCGGCCTTGATTGCCGTGCAGCTCGCACTGCGTGGCGTTCGGGGTGCGCAGTCGACCTTTGAGGGTGAAGACGGCTTCTTCAGGGTCTACCTGCGCGATCGGGTCGATCGGGAACGCGTTCGGGCGG
>JBIKTA010000448.1:0-3189 GCA_044348315.1 Burkholderiaceae bacterium
GGAGCGTGCAAGCGGCCCACTGCGGGCGCAAAGGTCAAGCGAAGTGGGCCTCGACCACCGCGCGCGGCACATCCTCGATACGGGCGATCGCCCAGGCGGGCTTTCGGTCCTTGTCGATCAAGAGCGCGCGAACCCCCTCCGGGAAATCCGGATGCCGCTGAAATTGGCGGGCGAGCACGCAATCGAGCGCCAGCACCTCGCGCACTGACATCTTGCGGGTACGATTCAGATACTCGAAGATCACCTGCGCAGACGTCGGCGAACCCTGGGCAATCGCCTGAGCCGGCGCCTCAAACCAGGGGTCCTCGTTCGCGGCGGCAATCAGTGCGTCACGCACCCCCGCCGCATCCGGCTGCATGCCGATGAAGCGCAGGGCATCGGCGTACTGCCGCAGGGGCGACTCGGGCAAGCCGGCTCTCGCCTTGTGGTGGAAGGCCGCACACAGCCGGCTCAGGCGGACGCGATCGAGCGAGGCCTCGCCTGACCACTCCATTTTAACGAGCGCCGCACGGAGCTCGGCCTGCATCTCACGGGGCACAAACCAGTCCGCCAGACCAGCGTGAAGCGCATCGGACTCATTGATCACCAGCCCGGCAAGCGCCATCACCCGGCCCGCAGCGTGCGGCACCCGATTCAGGAACCACCCTCCCCCCACATCGGGAAACAAACCGATGTGAATTTCGGGCATCGCGAGCCTGAGACTCTCGGACACGATCCGGTGGCTGGCACCGGCCATGAGGCCCACACCTCCTCCCATGCAGACGCCCTGCACCCAGGCGATCACGGGCTTGGGGTAGGCATGGACCATCGCATCGAGCTGGTATTCCACCTCGAAAAAAGCGTCGCCGTAGACGAAACGTCGCGGACCGCCCGCGCGAACCTGTCGGACGACTTCGGCCACGTCGCCTCCCGCGCAGAAGCCCTTTTCGCCTGCACCTTCGAGCATCACGGCGACTACAGCCTCGTCGCTCGCCCAATCGCGTAGCTGCGCGACCAGGCGCTCGCACATCTCAAGGTTTAGCGCATTCAACTGCCGCGGCCGGTTGAGGCGCGCCACACCCAGCGCGCGGCCATTCGGCAGCGGCTGACATTCGAAAATCACACTTGCTTCGGACATATTTGACCCGGAAAGAAATGGAAGGGCCCGACGATCAGATCAGGCTGGGCGTTGATAACGGTGGCACCGGGGCGCTGAAACCGGAAGGCTCGGTCACTGTGGCATCAGAGCGCTGGAACCGGACGATTCGGCGGCAGGGATAATCGGGGCTCGCGAATTCGAGGCTCGAAACGCTGACCCTTGCGGGCGCGACTGCCCGACCAGGGACCGAGCGCGGATGCGCTCACCGCCTTTGATACCGGTTTCTGGCCGCGCCCCACTCCCTCGATGATCAGTCCAGACGCGCCCGTCACCAGCGCAAAATGGAGTTGATCGCCCGCCTCGAGCGACATCAGGATCACACCGCGCCCGCCGTTCTTCAAGATCTTGGCCTCCGACAGGGCAAACGCAAGCAGGCGGCCCTCGGTGCTGGCGCAGACGACCGTCGTCGCACCCGGCGCGAACAAAGCAGGGCGGATCAGTGCGTCCTCTGGATCGAGCGCGATGAACGCCTTGCCCTGCCGGGTCCGACCCACGAGATCCAAGGCCTGGCAGATGAAGCCGATCCCGCCCCGGGTCGCGCACAGCACCCCCGTCTGCGCCGAGGCGGCAAAGGTGAATTCGACCCGGGCGCCCGGCTCGAGCTCGATCAGGCTCGTGATCGGCACCCCGTCGCCCCGAGCAGAAGGCAACTGTGAAACCGGAATGGAATACACGCGGCCTGTGGAGGACAGCGCAAAAAGCAGATCGGTGGTGCGCACCTCGAACGCGCCATCGAGCGCATCGCCTGACTTGAAACCGAACTGGCTGACATCGTGCCCGTGACCCTGTCGCGCCCGGACCCAGCCCCGATCCGACACGATCACCGTGACCGGCTCTTCGGCAACCTTGAGCGCGGCCGTGGTCTTGTCGGCCGCCTCGATGAGGGTACGTCGATCATCACCAAAGGCTTTCGCGTCGGCCTCGATCTCGCGGATCAGCTGACGGCGCATCGCGGCAGGCGTCGCCAGCAGCGCCTCGAGCCCCGCCCGATCCTTGGCCAGGCGCTCAAGCTCCTGCTCGATGCGAATGCCCTCCAGCCGCGCCAACTGCCGCAGGCGGATCTCGAGCACATCGTCGGCCTGTCGCTCGCTAAGCGCGAACGCGGCCATCAGCGCGTCGCGCGGCTCATCCGATTCGCGAATGATCCGAATCACCCGGTCGATGTCGAGCAGGATCGCACGGCGACCCTCGAGAATATGCATCCGGTCGTTCACCCGATCCAGACGATGGCGGGTACGCCGGGTCACGGTTTCGGTACGGAAGGCATTCCACTCGGAAAGCATGCCCAGGAGCGCCTTCTGCCCCGGGCGGCCGTCCAGACCGATACTGACCAGGTTGACCGACACATTGGCTTCGAGACTTGTGTGCGCGAGCAGCACACGCAACAACTCGGCCTGCTCGATGCGCGAACTGCGAGGCTCGAAGACCAGGCGCACCGGCGCGTCCTTGCCGGACTCGTCGCGCACCCCGTCCAGCACGGCAAGCACCGTCTGCTTGAGTTGCAGTTGCTCGGGACTCAGGGCCTTGCGACCCGTCTTGACCTTGGGATTGGTGAGTTCCTCGATCTCCTCGAGCACGCGTTGCGCGCTCGCCCCCGGCGGCAATTCGGTCACCACCAACTGCCACTGGCCGCGGGCGAGGTCCTCGATCTTCCAACGTGCGCGAACTTTCAGGCTGCCGCGGCCGCCGAGGTAGGCGGCCCGAATGTCTGCAGCCGAGCTGATGATCTGCCCGCCACCGGGGAAGTCTGGCGCGGGCAAGCACCCGAACAGGGCGTGATCCGGGAGATCCGGGTCGCGCAGCAGTGCGACTGCAGCCGCCGCGACCTCACGCAGGTTGTGGCTCGGGATCTCGGTGGCCAGACCGACGGCGATACCGCTGGCGCCGTTGAGCAGCACGAAAGGCAGCCGCGCCGGCAGCAGGCGGGGCTCCTCGGTCGAGCCGTCGTAGTTGGGCCGGAAGTCGACGGTGCCTTCGTCGATCTCGTCGAGCAACAAGCGGGCGATCGGCGAGAGTCGGGCCTCGGTGTAGCGCATGGCCGCTGCGCCGTC
>JBIKTA010000449.1:0-3188 GCA_044348315.1 Burkholderiaceae bacterium
GACGAGGGCTCGCTGTGCGCCCACCGCGCTCACACGTCGGTATCTGACGGCGCGGCCTTGGCCCTGACGGATGACTTGCGCCTGCGTGATCAGGTCGCCGAGCCAGCGCTGCAGTGTTCGACGGTTGGGCGCCGCTGACAGATTGACTTCAATTTGCTCGATTCCGGCACCCTCGGGAAAGCGCCCGATGGCGTTGAGGATCTCGTCGAAGCTTGTTGCCGGGATGAGTCTAGCCATGATGCTTTATGTCGCGAATCTTCTGAATCGCGACATAAATTCAAAAAGATGTCGCGGTAAATTATCGCGACTTCGAATGTGTCGCGCAAGTGATGAGAGGCAAGCACTTGCCGCCGGCTCCCGGATTTTCCTCACTCGACACCTTCCCGCAACAGCGTCACCACCCGATCGGCGACGAAGATCCGGTTGCGCCTTCGTTCCGACGCTCGCAGGATGCCCAGGTCGACCAATTGCATGATCGCCATGTTCGCCGCCGGAAAGCTGACCCCAAGTTGACCCTTGGCCGAATTGGCCGTCACCACGGGTGACCCGATCAGGATCTCGACCAGTTTGCGGCCCGAGGCGTCGCTGCGTAATGCGGCGACCCGTTGCCGGTATTCGTCGCGCAGCGCCAACAAGCGCTGCGTCATCTGCGCGGCCTCAGCGCAGGATTCGGTGATCCCGCGCGCCAGGAAGCCGACCCACGCCTGCCATTTCCCTCGTGTCTGGACTGTCAGCAGCGCGTCGTAGTAGCTGCGCTGGTTCGATTTCAAATAGCCCGCCAGATAGACAGGTGGATAGTTCTCAGCGGCCAGCATGATGGGTAACAGCAGACGTCCGACTCGGCCGTTGCCGTCACGGAAAGGGTGGATCGCCTCGAACTGGGCATGCGCGATCGCCAGGCGTACAACGATCGAAAGCTCGGCAACGCCTTCGGGCTGATCATTCAACAGCCTAATCAGATCGTCGAGGCAGGGCTCGACCCGGTCCGGCGGCGGTGGCACCAGGCGGGCGTCGTAGATGTTGCCACTGCCGATCCAGTTCTGGATGGTGCGCAGTTCACCCGGTGGATCGCGGTAGTCCTTGACGCCATCCATCAGCATTCGGTGGAGGTCCTGAATCAGAGACTTGGTAATGGCCGAGTTGCCCACCGGCCGAACGGCCCGCAGACCGACATCGAGAGCCTTGACGTAATTGAGTGTGACTCGAACGTCTCTGGGCAAACCTTCATCCTCGCCGGTGGCTTCGTACTCGAACAGGTCGTCGACCTCCGTACGGGTGCCTTCAATCTGGCTGCTCTGGACCGCCTCGCGCCGATTCAGCGTGCGGGCGATCAGGTCCGGATTGGGGAGATCGATGATCAGTTGCCGCACCCGACCCAGAGCTTCGTGTGCCTTGAGCACCTCATGCTCGATGCCAGTCAGTGACACCGTGGCGGGCGTCGGCGGAGGGATGAGCGCGAAGGCCCCCGACCGTCCGGGGACCGGAACGAGACGCTTTTGATGGAGAGGGCTGAGATCCGCTCGCTTCACATTAGGCTTTGACTGGAAGGATCGTTGTTAAAGTTTGGCGTTCCAAACGTTAACACGGCAAGGTGCTATTCAATGTTGTTGTACGGGTGCTGGCGGTGTCGCTTCGCTTTCGTGGTGCGCCACAATCTCTCTCCTTTCCAGCCTGAGCGCCCCCCTACATCCTCAACCTCTCCCCGTACCCCGTCAGCTCCAGATACCCGCGGCCGATCGCCCGCCCTTGCGCATCGCGCATCCGCACGGCCCCTTCCCAATACAGGACGCCCGTGCCGCCCCGGGCATCGAGTTCCTGGTCGTCCATCAGGGGCTCGAGGCTGAAGCCAAACCCGCCGATCGTGATGCCGAGCTCGACCGGCCAGCGCACGCCTGTCCTGGCTGACTGCCAGAGGCGACGAATTGTGAAGCGGACGGCATGGTCGCCGTCTCGCCGCGCGCCGACCGCTTTGCGGCTCCGATCTCCACCCCCTTCGCCCTTCCGCCCAGTCCGCACTTCCTCCGCCGATACCCACCGATGCTGCGTCCAGAGCGTGCTGCCCTGCGCATCGCGGATCCTGAACACCATCAATGCGCGGCCGTCGTCCAGATGCAGCCCGGCCCAGTCCCAGCCCTGCGCATCGGGCGCGAGCAACTCGCTCGACCATTCATGGTCGAACCACGCGTCGCCCTCAACTGAACGCCCGTTCACCTTCCCGCGTGTCCGCATCCAAGGCCGGCTGTAGTAGTAGCTCGCCTGCTCGGCCGCCGGCCCCTTGGGTGAAAAGCCCTGATCGCCCTGAAGAATGGGCGGGCCAGGAGGCTGAAACTCCAGATCGAGGTCGATCGCACGATCGGCGATCCGCGCGACATAGCGGTCGCCCGGCTCGCGGACCAGCGACCATCGCGCCATTTGCACCCGCGTGTCGCCCTCGGCGAACTCGCCCCCGCCCAGTCCCGGTCGCGCAGTGCGCTCGAGGTGGACCAACCGGCCGCGCGCGGGGTCTGCGACTGCCGCATGGGCGAACATCAGTTGCGCCGGCGAAAACCGGCTCGGATTGGCAAGCGGGTGCCCGGTCCTCACCCTGAAAAAGGTGATCTGCACGCCGATCGGTTGCTGCGGCTGACCCACCGGTGCGACCCATGCCGTGATGTACCACCACTCGATCCGGTAGCGCGGGTGCGCGCCGTGGTCGCGGGGAAACTCGAGCCTCGTTCCGGCTACCACGGCCGGATAGTCTTCGGCGGACAATTTCCCCGCCTGTGCCTGTGCCTGTGCCTGACCCCATCCCGGCCCCGGTGCGGCCGATATTCCCCCGAGCGCGAGCTCGATGAATCTCCTGCGCCGAGACATCATGCCGCCACCCCCTTCACCAGTCCGCCCGCACGGCCGCGAGCGGCCCGCTGCCCATGGCTTGACGTGCGGTCAGTCGGCCCGCGAGTCCGGCCAGCAGCACCGTGAGCGCAAAGCTCGCCGCCAGCAGCCCTACCGGCCAGTGCATGCCCATCGTCCAGTGAAACGACTGCGGGTTGACCCGGTGGACCAGGATCGCCGCGACCCCCGCGCCGAGCGCCAGCCCCCAGACGCACGCAAGCCCTGCGCCGATCGCGCTCTCCAGCGCGAAGCTCCGGCCGAGCTGCACGCGACTCAGCCCCAGGTGCCGCATCATGCCGAACTCTTTCTGTCGG
>JBIKTA010000450.1:0-3178 GCA_044348315.1 Burkholderiaceae bacterium
AGTTCGCCGGCAATCGACCCGATCAGCGTGTCGGTCATCGAGACCGAGGTGTCGATGGCAAACACGATATGTCCCGGTACCAGCATGCCCGGCGAGGGCATGAAGAGGCCGCGATGAAGATGGCGCTTGCTGAACGGATAAGGACATCCAGTCGCCCTTGATCCGCTCGGTCAACCGATCTCTCAAGAGCGCCCGCCAGTCCACCTTCGCCGCATCGGCCGCCTCGCAGGCCGCTGCAAACACCGGGGCAGACGACCCCTGAAGGCGCGAGAGTGCCTCGGCTCGAAGCTCGCCCCGAAGCGCATCAACTTGCTCGGGGTGCGGGGCGTCATCGGAGCGAATGACCAATAAATCCTGAATGTAGAAGCCGCGACGACTGCCTACGAGCGGGAGGTCTTTGCGCAGAATGGCCTGAAAAACCTGGGACGGCGTCATCGCCCAGACTGAGTGTGCTCAGCGGGAACGATGTTCTGTTGTTCAGTGACGGTGATGGACGGGTTGTGTCAGAGGGTGATGGCGCGCGTGAGTAAGATAGGGACCGGTCAGTGTAGGGGCTGACCGGACGGGTACTTAGCGGGCGCGATGCTGTTGATCACCGTTGGATGCGAAGAGGTCGAGCTGGCATGAGCCTGGATCGAGATGGGCTTGGTGGTGGCGATGGATCTGAGCGAAGTAGTGGGACTCGAACTGGACGAGTAGTTCGTTGACGAACCCGTAGACGGCTGCCGCCTCGGCATCGTTCAAGCGAGGCCAGGAGATGGGCGTGAGGCGCGGTACTCTGGGCATGATCAGGATCTCCATTGATTTTGCGTTATCGGCGTGAGGGTGCGATGCGGCGGGACGACGTGCTCTGTGTCTGAGCGCAGATCTCGAGGTAGAGCTTCTCGTCGATCTGGGCGAGCTGTCGTTGGACGGCGACGGCCAGCAGTTCGGCGCCCAGGGTCATGAGCACACGATAATTGCCCAGGGCCTGATCACAGAGGGTCTGGATCAGAGGGGCGCTGATGAGGCTGGCGTTACCGGCCTCGGAGATGAGGTGCTTGAGGCTGACAACGAGTTCGTCGCGCTGGGCAGGCTCAGTGACGAGTCGGGTGCGGATTCGCGTGCCAAGTGGGATGAGTTCTTCGCGGCGTAGCTTCTCGGGCAGCCGCGAATCACCGGCAAGCACGACGCAGAGCAAGGAGCGGGAATCGAATCTGGCGCTCGCCATCAGGCGCAGTTCGGACAGGACGGCGGGACTCATCTCCTGAGCTTCATCGATCAACAGGACGGGTCGATGCAGGGTGGTCTCCATGTGGGTTTGCCAGGAGTCACGCAGGGCTTTGAAGCCGCCCCATCGGTTGTGTGGCCGCAGGGGCACCCCGAAGACCTCGCCCATCTCGCGATAGAAGTCGCCGAGGCTGCTTTGCGGATGATTGATGACGCCGACGGTGAGTTCGGACTGGCGAGCGAGGCGCTCGGCGAGTTGACGCATGACGACGCTCTTGCCGGTGCCCGGTTCGCCGTGGATCATGGCGAAGCCGCCCTCGCGGGTGAGCGAGTGTTCGATACGCCAGCAGAAGTTCTCGGCGCGGGGGTTGAGTTGCAGTGCGGCGGTGGGCACTTCTGAAGAGAAGGGGTGCCACTTGAGGCCGAATAGGGCTGAGAGTTGCTGATTCATTGGTGAGGGTCCTGATCGGTGTCGGTTGCGGGGTCATGCAGGAAGGCGGGAGGAATCCCGGTGGCGGAGTACTCGGCGAGCAGGTGCTTGAGCAGGGGCGCCATTTGTGTGGGCGGTACCGGTGAGAGGTCGACGGCCGGGGGACTGCGACGGCGGCGCTCGCCGCTGGCGTTGGCTGAGCGATCCAGGGGGTGGATGGGACACAGGACGATGTCCGCGTGGTGGTCAACGAGATCCACCCGAGAGAGGTCCCAACGGGCATAGCGCACGTAGAGCGTCTCCATGTGGTGGTAGCGGGAGGGGATCTCGAATCGTTGGCCTGCGAGGCTGACGGTGCCGTCGGAGCGGCGCAGCTTCCGATCGACATCGATGCGGAAGGCGTTGGTGATCGCGACGGGATCCGGGCAGTCGCGGCGTACGAAGGGGCCGGCGAGGTAGCGCTCAAGCGGCGTTTGCCCGATCTCGCTGTGGACGGTGCGGTGATACTCCTGTTCGACCCAGGCCTGGGTGGCATGGTTGAGCAGATCGAGAGTGAGGGTCTGTTCGCCCTCGAGCATGGGCATCAGGCGGCCCTCCACTCGGGCCCAGAAGGCCTCCTGCTTGGCATTCTGGTGGGGCGAGTAAGGCAGCGTGGTCTGGTGCAGCACGCTGAGCCGCTCGAGTCCCAACTGTGTTTCCGCAGCGAGCATGGCCGCTCCGTTGTCGGTCATGAGTGCGCGGGGAAGGCCGCGTTTCATGAAGGCCTGAGAGAGCCCATGGATCAGCGTACGAGCGGTCTCTGCGAGGTACCACTGGAGGTGACAGATGAGTCGGGATCGGTCGTCGATGACGCCCAGCAGCACAGGTTTGCGCCATTGGCCGCCTTGGGTGAGTACCGAGCGGGAGCCGTGGTGGAAGTCGAGGTGCCAGAGAGCACCGACGTGATCGACTTCAAAGCTGCGGATCTCGTACTGATCGAGTCGCTCGAGGGCGAGTAACGCGCCGTTGGTGCAGGCCCGTGCGGCGCGTTGCCGGGTCATGCCCTGGGCCCTGAAGTAGCGGCGCACTGTGGGGTATGAGGGCAAGGTGTGATCGCTGCGAAGCAGGACACCTCGCAGGTTGTCGTAGTGCAGTTGAATCGTCCAGCCCGGATGCTCGCGGTACTGATAGATGATGGCCTGGCGCACGTGCTCGGATAGGCAGGGGAAGCGATTGCGGGGGCGATTGCGCTCGCGCAGGGCAGGCAGCGGGTCGGCGCGACGGCGTGCCGCGTAGAACCAGCGCTCGATGGTCGAGGCGCCGAAGCGGATATCGATGCCGCTGATGGGGTGACGCCAGGTCTTGGCGGCGAGCGATGCGATCGCGCCTTGCAAGTCGCCCGGCTCGGGCGGGGCGGCCAGCAAGGGTCCGATGATGGCAAAGCGAAGCCGTGCCCATCGATCACGGTTGGGGGCGTTGGCCAATGAACTCAAGTCGGATCTCCTTTGAATCTGCGGCGCCGGCGGCACCGACAGGGGGGAGACGAGGCTAGAGCCAGGC
>JBIKTA010000451.1:0-3175 GCA_044348315.1 Burkholderiaceae bacterium
GTTCTGCTCGACGTTGTCCTTGTTCAAGCCGACCGAGCGGTACATGAAGGCCGGTGTGCGATTGATCAGCAGGGGCCGGCGCAACGAGAACACAACGTCGGCGGCGCTCAACTCGTTGCCCGAGTGGAAACGAACGCCCTTGCGGATTCGGAAATTGAAGGTCTTGCCATCCTCCGAGACCGTGAACGACTCGGCAAGGCCTGGTAGCAACTCAGCACTCGGCTTGGTCTCATCGATTGCGAAGAGCTGGTCGTAGATGTTTTTCAGGGCATCACTTCCCGTCACCTCGAAGGAGTGATGAGGGTCGAGCGCGACCAAATCGTCGATCTGCGCGGCAATCACCAGCGCCGTGCGCGGCGTCTGAGCCTGTACCGGGCGGGCAATCGGCAGGGCCGCGGCGGTCAAGAGCGCGCCGCTCGCTGAGAGCATGGCGCGCTTGCTGAGACGGGGGGCTCCGTCGCACATCATCGTGTCCGAATGGGCATCAGCCAGACCGGGGGTCTCGGTCGTCGTGGGAAGCTTCATGGGGGTCTCCGTTGGGAATCGTGCGGGTTCATGCAACCAGACCAGACTCGAGCACAGCCATCGATCTGCGGTCGCGCGCAAACAAAAGCGTGATCATAGATTAAAGCTGCAGCTTCGCTCAGGCAATGCGCGCGGCAGCGGGGTGCTAGCCGTCCACAGACAGGCGCGCCCGAGCCTCGGCGACCGTCATCACGTCGCCGAAATAAAGCGCAAACTGCTCGATTGTGGCGCGGTGCACGCCTTCGTCGGACGCGGAAGTGCCATCGGCCAGCATGATGACGCCGTAGTCCAGCATCATCGCATCGCGGGCCGTGGACTCGCAGCAGACATTGGTCGCCGTCCCCGCGATCAGGAGGGTGTCGAGCCCATGTTGGCGGAGCAGCCGATCGAGATCTGACGAGCCCGGGATCAGCGCGCTGTACATGATCTTGTCAACGAAATGATCCGCTGCCTGGGTCTCAAGGCCTTCAAGGATCTGATATCCGGGATGGGAAGGATCCAGTGTCTCGATTCGACGAGCCGCGCGCCCCTCACTCAACATCCGTGTGTGGTGGCGGGCCCAGCGCTCACGAGCACCGCTTGAGGTCGTTCTCACCCACACGACTTGACCGCCGGCCGCGCGCAGGGCGGAGGCCATCGCATTGATGGCGGGAACCAACCCCCGCGCGCGGGGGTTTTCAGCAGGGAAACCGGGCGAGCAGAAATAGTTCTGCATGTCGATCACGATGAGCGCGGTTTGAGAGCCGCAAAGACGCTGATGAGCATGAAGATCGCCCTGGCGCGCAATCACGCGGTCGGCCACACGGCTCAGAATGTCAGCGGAATCCATTCAATGCTCCCCAATCAGTTGTGAGGCAGATCGCTTGGCGCGAGGGTTTCGGTCCGACGGCGCGCGCTGAGCATAAGATTCAAATCCCCGACCGATCCCACAGGTTCGGCAGATACACGCTCGAGTATCCGGAAATGAAATCCCGGACATCGTTGCGATCGTCAACGAGTCGATGGCGGCGAATCGCTCCGATGTTACCCCCATACACGTGGATGCTGACCGAGGTGCCGGCACGATTGTCGTTACTCACCTGATGCCAGTCGCCAATCGTGGGCGAGACCCGATCGATCATGCCTGGCGTCATCCGGTGATGACCGCCCAGTGCGTCAATGCCGCCGTCTGCGGCGAGCACATACTCGTCGCAGCGCTCGGCCCCCCGCAACACTCCTACGAGACCCCATACCGTGTGGTTGTGGATCGGTGCGCGCGCACCGGGCCCCCAGGCAAAGCTCACCACTGAAAAGCGCTCGAGCGGATCACAATGCAGCAGGTACTGCCGGTACTGGCCTGCAGGCGCATGGGCAAATTCGTCGGGCAACCAGCGATCATCGCTCAGCAAAAGCCCGAGCGCCTCCGACGCTGCATCCAGCAAGGACCGCTCCAGGGCGGCATCAGGCGGTGATGACGGATCGAGGGGCGCAACCAGCCTGGTCATCGCCTGCACAAACGCTCGCAGTGGGGCGATGGCATCGGTGCCTGCGGGCCGTTCGGTATTCATCGGGGTCTCTCCTTCGAGCGCATCGGTATTGGCCCGTGCATGAGCACCGAACGAATACCCTACCAGTCGGTCGGATTATCGCCGATTGATGTGTGCGCAAGCGAGCCTTAGGAACGGAGGCCTTTCAGAAGCCATGAGATCGACGGCCGGAATCAATCCGGGTGGCCTGACAGGCCCAGATCGATTTCGAATAAGCGCCCGGCCAGAGGGGCGTTGGCAAGTGCATCGAGCGTGAGCGACTCCCTCTCGCTCGTGACGTAGAGTTTGCCGCCCTCTGCACCACCAATCGAGAGCCCGGTCGGAGTGGGCACCGGCAGGCCGACGATCCGGTCGAGCCGTCCGTCGCTGGCATGGCGGACGACACTCCAGCCGTCGCGCATTGCGACCCAGACCCCACCCTGGCGATCGACCGCCAGCGCAACCGGACGGCCGGACGCCTTGGAGAGGCCGGCAAAGCGCCGCACCGCGCCGACACCCGGCCGCATCACGATCAACTCGCTGCTATCCGAATCGATGGCATAGAGCGCGTCCAGGCCGGGACTCCATGCGAGCGCACTCACCGGCCTCGAAAGCAACCAACCCGTTCCCGCCTGACCACGGCCCGCCCAGGGTCCCACCCGCCAAGACTCACCTTCGGCCAGGCAGAGCCAAGGCACGCCGTCCGAGTCGGCGCACCAGGCGGTCATCGAGCGGCGCGGCATGTCGTCACAGGCCTGGACCCCACCCTGACTATCGACCGCAAACCAACGGCCATCTACTCGGATGCGCAGACTCTCATCAGCGAGCCTCAAGAACGCCTCCACGGGTGCTTCGAGCCGCAGGGCACATCGATCACCGTCTTCGGTGACCTCGTGAATGGCAGGGGCCAGGACGTCTGCCCACACCAGGCGGCGAGCAATGGGCAACCACTGGGGAAAAGCGCCGCTGAACGCCCATTCACCCTCGACTGCACGAACCGGGCCGATGGCCTGAGTATGCTCGGTGAACGGCAACTGGGCGGCCACGCGGCGGGCCGCTCCGACCACCTCGGGCCCGATCAATTCGATTCGCGCACGAGTCATCCGGAAGGCAGGCCCCGCCACACTGATGGCGCCATGGACCCG
>JBIKTA010000452.1:0-3173 GCA_044348315.1 Burkholderiaceae bacterium
CAGCGTGACCGATGGCGGCACGACTTATCAGAACCAGGTATTCCTCGAGCAGACTCTCAACGGTAATGTGACCCGTACCCGGGTCACCCCTTCCTGGGCCAATGCAGCGCAGGTCGTCGTTCCTGTCGACGTTGCCGGATGGCGCGACAAGTACATCCGCATGCCCAGCGGCGCCCAGCAGGACGTTCTGCGCGTCGTGTCGCAGGGCGAGACGCGCTCGCTATACAACGACGCTGTAGCGGCGGGCAACTCCGACAACTTCCTCACCGCAACGCAGGCTGCTTCGCTCGGCAGTCCGACGGTCGGCGAGTACGTGGGTTCCTACAAGGAAACCTCGCCGCTCTTCTTCATCCAGGACCGATCGCTCTACACGCCGCAGGCTGGCGCATCTCGCGGAGGCTTGTTCGGTATTTCCTGGCTTTGGGGCAGTCGGACCTGGTACTGGGACAACGATGGCAGCATCGGACGCTGGGCCGTCGACTATCCGGGGGGCGGGAAGTACCTGTTCAACGTTCTCGATACCGCGGGTACGCGCACCCCGCAACTGGCTGCCGATCCGACCTGGACCTGGTCGAACGACTACAACCGTACGTTTGTCCAGACCACGGAGTCGGTGACTAGCAACTATGGGTCCGTGAATCAGCGCGGGACTAATCTCGTGGCGGGTCAGTCCGGGCTGGTGCAGACCACGTTCAACACGGACACCTCGGATATCGACAATCTCTGGCGAGCTTTCGCCGGCTGGCGGGTCGCGGGTGGCGTCGGGGTCTCCACGAAGTTCCTGTGGTGGACCTGGACCAGGACGTACCCGATCTTCGAGGCCTTCCACAATTATGGGTACCAATGGACCTCCAATGAGCGGTCCATCTACGATCCGAGGGTGCGCCTCAATTACGAGTTGACGACCCAGGCCGAGCCGATCTTCGGTTTCCGCCCGGTGTATCAGACCACGACGCGCGATGTCATGGTCGTCCAGTATCAGGACGTGACGGTCTGGGAGTCCCGCCCGGTCACCCAGACGTCTTTCGTCACCCGGACCGAGCAGGAAAACCGGGTCATTCCGTTGCTCGGAGCCGACTACGGTGGCGAGTCGCTGTTCGCCTCCAACATCACTGTCGAGTCGGGCGGAAATATCCGCCTCAGTGGACTTGCGAAGGCCTTCGGCGACATGACGGTAACGGCAGGTGCCAGCCTGACCGTCACGCCGATGACGACTTCCTCCGGACAGACCAAGATCTCGATGGTCGGCGCGGGCAAGACCCTGACGCTCAACGCGGTCGGTGCGCTCACCATCGGTTCCACGGCTGAATTGATCGCCACCGACATCCTGATGAACGCCGGTCGCGGTGCGACCATCAACGGCCAGGTCGGCGCGAAGCCCGACGCCGGCAGTACCGTTGCGTCGCAGATCGAGACGGCGACCATCACGCTGACCGCAGGCAACGACGTCAATATCGGCGGTGCGTGGACGGCGGCCGGCAAGGTGACCGTCCAGGCAGGCTCCGGTGGCGGCAGTTTCGGTAGCGTGATGGGGCTCGATACCCGTGATCTCGATGTGAGCTTCGCGGGGGCAGTTGTTGGCGCTGCAGGCGCTGACAACAACGCCGCGCGTACCGTCAATCTGTCCGCGGTCACGGTCATCCCCGGTGGCACATACCGGCTTGCGATCGACAACATGATCGCCTCCTACCAGGCGCCATTCACGGTGACCCAGGTTTCGCAGATCGTTGCCGGATTGGTTGCCGACATCAATCAGCGGTTCGGACCCGGTGCCGGCGGAACGCTGCTTGCGGCGGCAGATGGCGTGACCTTGCGGCTTGACTCGGGCGCTGGCGCCCGCATGATCACCCCGTTGGCGACCGATGGGGGCTCGGATCTCGACATCATCGTCAGCGGTACGCGCACGATCGCTTCCGGCATCGCGGTGAGCGCGGCGGGTGCCGCGACGGCGAGCCGCACGATCGGCCTCCAATCGGTTGCGGTGACCCCTGGCACCCTCTATCGGGTACGGATCGAGGGTCGAATCGTCACTTACGCGGCAGGCGAGGGTGGGGCAACCGACGATCGGACTTCGATCGCCACCAAACTGGCTCAGCGTATCGCTGCGCTGGGTTATGGCGCGACCGCTTCGGGAGAGGTCATCACCGTCACGAATTCGGGTGCTCTGAAGATCGAGGCTCTGGACGCCGATGCCCTCGAAATCAGTGCCGGTTATTTCGGCGGTCGGCTGCAACTCGGTAATGCGGCCAGCAAGGTCCGCACAACCATCGGCGTCACGGGCAGCGTCGAACTGTCGGCGCGCGATGGTCGGATCGAGCTTTCGCACGGCGAGATCAGGGCCGACAAGCTCGATGTCTTCTCTGGCAATGATGTCACCCTGAACACCCGGGTGCCTGTACTGCTCCTCGAGACGCGTGGCGCCGGAAACGCGACCCTCGTCAACAAGGGCGCGATCGACCTGCAGGATGTGGTGCTGACCGATGGCAGCTTCACGCTGACCAATACGGGTTCGATCACGGCTACCCGGGTCGAGACCCTGGGTTCGAGCGATCGCAATTCGGTCACCCTTCGCGCGCTCCGCACCAATGGCGCCATCTCGCTGACGGCCGATGTCATCCGGACACTCGGGCGGGGTGACGTGGTGCTGGATGTGCAGGGCACGATGTCCCAGACCGCGAGCGGACTGATCACGGCCGACCGGCTTTCGATCAAGACTGAAGCGGTGCAGGGCAACAGCGCGGGTCTCTCGCTGAAAACCCATGTCAACGATCTGGCGCTCGATCTCCGTGGTGCGGGAAGCGTCACGATTGCTCAGGCGGCGCCTTCCGGCAGCACCCCGCGGACCTTGCATCTGGTCGACACCGTCATCAATGACGGCGGGCTGAACGTCACGACTGACGGCGATCTGTCCCTGGTCGGCGTGACCCTGTCGTCCAACAAGGCGGCCAACAACATCACCGCACTCGCCGCCGGGAACATTGCAGTCAATTCAGCCGTCGCAGGTGTCTGGCTGACGCCGATCGGGAATACGAATACCGTCCAGATCAGTGCTGCGCACGGAAGCGATGTCAATGCCTCGCGCACCATCGACCTTGGCAGTGTCGAGGTGGTTGTAGGCGGGCAGTATCGCCTGACGATCGGCGCAAGTAGCGGAGGCAGCGATTCCGCAGTGA
>JBIKTA010000453.1:0-3168 GCA_044348315.1 Burkholderiaceae bacterium
ATCGATCGGTCTGGGGCACCTTGCATCGGACCCGGATTATGCGGACTGGCGTTCAACGATCTACATTGGAGACCGTCGTCATTCGCATGGCGGCGTCTACGAACCCTGGTTTCGCAGTGTCACCAGCGAGGAGGCCTCCGCCCGCATCAATGGTTTTGGCGGCATCTCCGTCAAGTTCAACGACTATGGCGAGGTCCTCGACAATGAGCAGGTCAAATTGCTCGAGCCGCTCGCCGAGGTGCCATCCGGCAGCGGCGCGGGCGTAGCCTCGACCCTGCAGATGAACCGGGCCCACAAGTTCAACACAGCCCGACCCAAGCCGCTGGGGCCGGTGCCACGTCTCGGAGAGCATACGCAGGCGGTCCTTGGCGCCCTGCGTGGAGCGAGCCAATGACTGACTTCGCGATGCCCCTGGGCCCGCTCGCAGGCATGAAGGTCATCGATGCGAGTCAGGGCGCGGTTGGGCCTTGGGCCGGTGCGCTCTTCGGTCAGATGGGTGCCGATGTCATCAAGCTCGAGGCACCTTCAGGTGACTTCATCCGTGCGGTCAAGCCTGAGAAGCAGGGCCTGTCGTCGACGTATATCTCGATGAACTCGTGCAAGCGCGCGCTGATACTCGACCTCAAGAAACCCTCCGATCGTGCCGAGGTCCATCGCCTGGCCACGCAGGCCGATGTACTGATCGAGAATTTTCGACCGGGCGTCGCAAGTCGTATCGGGATCGGTTACGACGAGCTTTCCGCGCTCAATGCGCGCTTGATTTACGCGTCCGCGTCAGGATTCGGGCCACGCGGCCCCATGGTGGCGCTCGGTGCGACCGACCCGCACATCCAGGCTTTTTCCGGAAGTTGCTCTGTCAATGGCGAACCCGGCGGGTTGCGCCAGCGTTGGCGATGGTATGGCCACTTTGATGTCAACACCGCGGTGCACATCGTCCAGTCGGTGCTTGCGGCCTTGTTCGAGCGCGAGCGTACCGGCCGCGGCCAGTTAATCGAGATCACGATGATCGAGGCGGGCCTCGATCTCCAGCGGGTTCGTATCGCCGAGCATCTGGCGGGCCGAACGCCCAAGCCGATGGGGAGTGCGACCTCCTACCTCGTCCCCGACCAGAGTTTCGCGACCCAGGACCGTCCCATCGCCGTGTCCGTGACCTCGCCTCGCCAGTGGCGAGCGCTGTGTCGTGCGCTCGATCTGCCTGAACTCTGCGAGGATCCGCGCTTCGCCCGCAATCCGGATCGGGTTGCCCATCGCGATGTCTTGATCCCCATTCTCCAGCGGGCCTTCGGCCTACGGCCCATGCAGTACTGGCTCGCCCGCTTACAGAAAGCGCATGTTCCGTGTTCGGCCTTTCTCAGTTTTGACGAGACGCGCTGGCATCAGCACTTCATCGATAACGGAATGGTTCGGGTTCATGACAGTCCCTGGGGCAAGCTGTGCTTGTGTGATCCACCGTGGGACTTTGACCGGACACCCGCGCATATCCGTCCCGCGACAAGGCCCGGAGAATGCACCGATGAAATCGTGCGTGGCGGTTGGCCTCCTCTCGAACCCACCGCATCATCCAGGAGCGCCTCATGACCCGCGTGGTGATTGATAATCTGGTCAAGCAATTTGGCACCTTTCGCGCGATCGATGGTGTCTCGCTTACCATCGAGCCCGGGGAACTGGTTGTCCTGCTGGGGCCCAGCGGCTGTGGCAAGACGACGACCTTGCGTTGCGTGGCCGGGCTTGAGGATGTGAGTGGCGGTGAGATCCGCATGGGCGACGAGGTCGTTTCGTCCGCTAAGGGATCCCTGCCGCCCGAGAAGCGGGCAATCGGCATGGTCTTCCAGAGCTACGCGGTCTGGCCCCACATGTCCGTATTCGAGAATATCGCGTTTGGACTCCGTCTGAAAAAGCTGGAGCGTGCCACGATCGTCGATCGGGTCGAGCGAGTGCTTGACCTGGTTGGGTTGAGAGGTTTCTCGGATCGTGACATTTCGAAGCTATCGGGAGGGCAGCAACAGCGCGTCGCATTGGCCCGAGCGATCGTGCTTGAGCCGAGGGTGCTCCTATTCGACGAGCCCTTGTCCAACCTTGATGCGAAATTGCGCGAGCACATGCGCTTCGAGATTCGGGAACTTCAAAAGAGGCTAGGCATCACCTCGCTCTACGTGACGCACGATCAGCAGGAGGCGATGGTGATTGCTGACCGGATCGTCTTGATGGATCAGGGCAGGATTGATCAGATCGGTGGGCCGCAGGACATTTATCGCCGGCCGGTGTCGCGCTTCGGTGCGGAATTCGTTGGTCTCGCGAATGTTGTTTCAGTCAACGTTGAGCGACAGGGGTGTGTACGCACCGTGGATGGCCTCCTGTTGAATTGCTCGACCGACGGCTTTGCTGTCGGATCGAGCTGCGACCTGTTGATGCGCCCTGAGGACATTGCAGTGTCTGCCCAGCCCTTGCAGGGAGATAACGTCGTCGAGGCCGAGGTCTCCCGCGTTTACTTCCTCGGCAATCTGGCAGACCTCTACGTGAAGGTCGGACAGGGCGAGTGGCGCCTGCAACTCTCGCCGCCGAGAACCTGGCCACGGGGCGAGCGAGTCTGGCTGCGCGTTGCACCGGACGACATTCGACTCTTTGCGCGCAAGGCTGGGTGAGTCCGGTTGGCCATGAGCTACCTGCCTGCCGGCTTCGATGTCCCAGCCTATCTGCCTCATGAAACAGGATTTGCTGCAGCCTGTCGCGAACGCAGACTCTGCATTCAGCGTTGCCTCGATTGCGGTCGATTCCGCCATCCGCCTCAGCCACGCTGTGCGCACTGCCGCTCGGACCGCTCCGACTGGACCGAGGTCGCCGGCACGGGCGAGGTGTATTCATGGACTGTCGTCTGGCACGCCGCGAATCCGGCCTTGCGCGGATCGGTCCCTTACAACGTCGTGGTCGTCCTGTTGGACGGGACCGATGGCATACGACTGGTCAGCAATCTGATCGATGTGGCGCCTGAGGATCTGAGGATGGGGCTCCGGGTCGAAGTGGTCTGGGAGCGCCGGGGCGAAATGGATTTGCCTTGCTTCAGACTGGCATCGCGCAAGGAGCTCTGCGATGAGTGATTCGGGGGATTCCGCGCAGCACTCCAGTCAGGGTAATTGGGGGCGCTGGGGGGCCGAGGACGAACGCGGCGCC
>JBIKTA010000037.1:0-10565 GCA_044348315.1 Burkholderiaceae bacterium
CCTTTGAGGTCCACGGCTGGAAGGTGAACACCGTCATGTCGCGTGTCGCCGAGCGTTATCTCGATGAGGCCTGGTCGCCGCAGGCGGTATCGGCGCGCTGCGGGGTGGCCGCGGCCGATATCGAGCGCATCGCGCTCGAGATGGCTGCTGTTGCGTTTGAGCAGCCGATCGAATTGCCGATCGCCTGGACCGATGTCTGGGGCAACCAGCACGACAAGGTGATCGGTCGCCCAGTGGCGATGTATGCGATGCGGGGCGTCTCGGCCCACAGCAACGGTTTTCAGACGACGCGTGCGCTCCATCTGATCCAGATGCTGCTGGGCGCGCTCGACGGTCCCGGCAATTTCCGCTCCAAGGCACCGTTTCCGAGGCCCATTCCGCCGCCCCAGTTGCCCGAGAACGATCCTGCAACGATCGCCGCGCCCGACCGGCCGCTCAATCGTCCGCCCCTTGGTTTTCCGACCCGACCTGAGGATCTCGCGATCGATGCCGACGGACGCCCCTTGCGGATCGACAAGGCCTATTCCTGGGAATCGCCCATCGCGGCCCATGGCCTGATGCACATGGTGATCCGCAATGCGGTCGAGGCCGACCCCTATCCCATCGACACGCTCATGCTTTTCATGGCCAACATGGCCTGGAACTCGGCGATGAACACCGCCCAGACCCAGGACATGCTGCGGGCGAAATCGGCCGATGGTGCGTATCGGATTCCATTTCTTGTGGTGTCTGACGCCTTCGATTCCGAAATGGTGCGCTTTGCTGATCTGGTGCTGCCTGACACCACTTACCTCGAGCGCCACGACGCGATCTCGATTCTTGACCGACCGATTTCCGAGCCCGATACGGTGGCCGATGCGATTCGGCATCCGGTCATTGCACCCGATCGCGATGTGCGCCCCTGGCAGGAAGTCCTCGTCGATCTCGCCGCGCGACTGGCTTTTCCTGCCTTTGTAGAGGCCGATGGTTCACCGCGCTATGCCGGCTATCCTGACTTCATCGCGCGCTACGAGCGTGCACCCGGCATCGGTTTTCTGGCGGGTTGGCGCGGGCAAGATGGACAGTCGCCGCTCAAGGGCGCACCCAACCCCGGGCAATGGGACGCCTACATTGCCCACCGCAGTTTCTTTGCGTGGCACTGGCCGGAATCGATGCAGTTCAATCGCGGCATCAACGCAGGCTATCTGGCCAAGGCGGCTGAATCGGCGTTCATTCCCAAGCCCGATCCGATCATCATGCAGATCTGGAGCGAGCCCCTGCAAAAATTCCGGCTGGCTGGTCAGGGCTTGTACCGCGGACCCCAGCCGGTGCGCCCCGAGGACCGCGAGCGACTTGCCGAGCATTTCGATCCCTTGCCGATCTGGACGCCGCCGCTGGAGGAGAGCGCTTGCGCGGGGCAGGACTATCCGTTTCATGCGATCACCCAGCGTCCCATGGTGATGTATCACTCCTGGGATTCGCAAAATGCGTGGCTGCGTCAGGTGATCGGTCGCAACTTCCTCTACATGAATGCCGGACGGGCCGAGGAGCTGGGCCTGGCCGATCTCGACTGGGTCTGGGTCGAGTCTCGAAATGGCCGCATCCGTTGTCAGCTGAAGACCATGGACGGCGTGCAGGCCGATACCGTCTGGACCTGGAATGCGATCGGCAAGATGGCGGGCGCCTGGGGTCTGGCCGCCAATGCCAAGGAGGCGACCCATGGTTTTCTGCTGAACCACCTGATCAGTGAGCAGTTGGCGCGGCCGCAAGAGGGCGCGCCCGGCCTTACCAATTCCGATCCCGTGACGGGTCAGGCCGCCTGGTATGACCTCAAGGTGCGGATCACCAAGGCGGCTCCGGGCGAGGAGGGCGTCTGGCCCTCGTTCGGATGGGGGGGTGGGGAGACTGACGCGAGAGGGGAGGAACAGTCATGAAACTGGGTCTGGTGATCGATCTCGATACCTGCGTGGGTTGCCACGCCTGTGCGGTCGCCTGCAAGGAGTGGAATGGGCAGTCGCTGATGGCGGGCGGTGCGCCCGACTACAACGCCTATGGCGAGGAGGCCTCGGGAGTTTGGTTCAACCGTGTGCGCCACTTCGAGGTGAAGGCCTCCGCGCACCGTGACTGTGAAAGCGGCCATGTCAACCTTTCCCGCACGGTCAATGTACCGATGTCCTGCATGCATTGCGAGGAGGCCGATTGCGTGACCGTCTGCCCGACGGGCGCCTCCTACAAACGCGCGGAGGACGGCATCGTCCTGGTCGATCCGGAGCGCTGCATGGGCTGCAATTACTGCGCATGGGCCTGTCCCTATGGCGCCCGGGAGCTCGATCAAGATGCCGGCGTGATGCGCAAGTGCACGCTATGCGTCGATCGTATTTATGACCAGGCCCTGCCCGAGCCTGAGCGACAACCTGCTTGTGTGCTGGCCTGCCCGGCGCACGCGCGCCACTTCGGTGATCTCGATGATCCGCAATCCAATGTATCGCGACTCAATCGGGAGCGAGATGGGGGCGGCATGCTCGAGGACCTCGGCTACAAACCGGTCAATCGCTATCTGCCGCCCCGGGCGCCGGCCCAGGTCGATACCCGGGCCGTTGCCGAGCGGCCGAGTGGCCTGAAGTCACGCCTCGCCGACCTGATCAACCGGGCGATTGCATTATGAAACCTGCCTTCTCAGTGCTTTTCTTTACCGTTTCCTCCGGGGCAGGTTTGGGCTGGATGCTGTGGCTGCTCCTTGCCCGCTGGGCTGGCGTGGCCCTGCCTGAATCCGTATTCAGTCTGAGCGTCGGATTGGCGGTCCTGATGTTCGTGGCGGGCCTCCTGTCCTCAACCTTGCATCTGGCCAACCGGCGTAATGCCTGGCGCGCGCTCGCCCGTTGGCGCAGTTCCTGGTTGTCTCGCGAAGGGGTATTCGCGCTCGCAATGTTTCCAGCCGGTGCCCTGACCCTCTACGGCATCGTGAACGGCGCGGGTGTGCTCGAAGTGCTCGGCGGCCTGCTCGTGATCGCGCTTGCGCTTGCCACGCTCTACAGCACGGCCATGATCTATGCCTGTCTGAAGACCGTACCGCGCTGGCGCTCCTGGCATGTTCGGGTGGCCTATCCGCTCTTTGCGATCGCCTCAGGCGGGCTGCTCTGGCTGCTGGCGGCTCATGCCGTCGATGCGGTGCCCGCGGGCGCGCGTGGGCTGGCCGCGCTGTTGCTGCTCGCGTGCGCAGCCTTGAAGTACGCCTACTGGAAACACTTTGCGGGTGACGCGGGTGCCTTGCCCAGCCGGGCAGAGGCCTTGAGGCTCAACGGCCGCGTGCGCCTGCTCGATGCGGGCCACACCGGGCCGACCTTTCTCACCCATGAGTTCGGCTATGTTCTCGATGCCGGACGGGCGCGCGGTCTCAAGTGGCTGTCCCTGCTGGTGGGGTTCGTGTTCCCTTTTGCGATCGTGCTGGCGGCGCCGGCCTGGATGGTGGTGGCGGTTCTGGCCTGTCTGGCCGGATTGCTGGTCGAGCGATGGTTGTTTTTCGCTGAGGCGCAGCACGTGGTGCGAGTCTTTCAGTGAGGCGCTCGAGCGCGCGCGATCGGGGGCCTGATTGAGTCTCGTACCCGACTGGCTGGATTTGCTGCGGCAGCGCGGGGTCGTCCGGGCCGACCTGATGGCCGGTCTCACGGGTGCCGTCGTGGTCCTGCCGCAGGCGCTCGCTTTTGCGACGCTCGCCGGCATGCCACCGCACTACGGCCTCTACTGTGCGATGGTGCCTTGCATCATCGCGGCGCTCTTCGGTTCGAGCAGGCTGATGGTGACGGGTCCGGCCAACGCGATTTCGCTCACCGTACTGGCGCTGGTTGCGCCGCTGGCCATGCCCGAAACGCCTGAGTATGTGAGTCTCGTCATCACCCTGACCTTCATGGTGGGCGTGCTGCAACTCGTGATCGGGCTCACCGGCATCGCGCGTTTCGTGGATCGAGTGCCGCACAGCGTGATCGTCGGCTTCACCAGTGGCGCTGCGATTCTGATCATAAATTCACAGATCCGGACGATCCTGGGCCTGGACTGGCCCCGCGGCCTCTCGGTTTTTCAGACTGTGAGCCGAGCGCTGGCCGAGATGGGCGACGCGCACGGGCCGACCCTTCTGGTTGCAGTTTCGACCGTCGTGGCCTGCTTTCTTGCGAAGCCCTGGAATCATCGTGTGCCCTATCTGCTTGTCGGCATCATCGCGGGCAGTGCCGTTGCGGCGGTCCTGAAGTTTTCCACCGAGGCGGGCGCGGGGCTCAGTTTTGTCGGTCGGCTACCTGAGGTGCTGCCGCCGATTTCGATGCCCGATCTGTCGCTGGGCACCCTGCAGAGCCTGCTGTTGCCGGCGCTGGTCATGACGCTCCTGGCGTTGGCTGAAGCGGTTTCGATCGCCAAGGCAATCGCGGTGAGAACGCGCGAGCGGCTCGACGGACCGCGGGAGGTCGTGGGCCAGGGTCTGGCCAACCTGGCAGGCTCGTTTTTCTCGTCCTACCCGGCCAGTGGTTCGTTCAATCGCTCGGGTGTCAACGTCGCCGCAGGGGCCCGGACGCCACTTTCGGCGGTCAGTGCGTCGCTCTTCCTGATTGCCCTGGTGGCCTTCGTCGCGCCGCTGGCCGACGCCTTGCCGCTTGCCGCGGTGGCAGGCGTGTTGGTGATGGTTGCGATCGGACTGATCGTGCCCCGCGAGATTCGAGAAACCTGGGCGGAAGGCCCGGCCAGCGCGGCCTCGATGACGCTGACCTTCGTGCTGACCCTCACCGTCTCGCTCGAATGGGCGATCATCGGCGGGATCGCCGCACACGTCGTGCTGGCGAGGGTGTGGCCCCAGCGACCGGGCGTTTGAGGGGAGCGCTTACGTTCGGGCGTTTGAAAGGGTTGCTTACGTTCGCCCGTTGGGCCGCGTGAGAGCTTTGGTGCAGCCCCTCATTTCTGAGGCCGTACAACCGACTGACTGGGTAATTGACTGGCAAAGATCGCCGAACAGGCCGTGATGGCCGCGAGCGTGATCAGCAGCGTCGTGAAGCCCGAGGCCTTGACGAAGGGGCCGAGCGCCCAGACTGCGCTCGAGCTGATCGTGAACGATATCGCCAGGCGCAGACCGCTCACCCTCGAGCGCATGCTGTCGTCGACGAAGCGCGCCACGATGGCATCGGTGAACGGGATGGCGCCAAAGACGAGCAGCATGAAAACCGTCATCGCCAGAATCATCAACCAGCCGTCCACTTGAGCCGCGAGCAGGAAGGCGACCGGTTGAAGGCAGAGGATGCCCAGCATGAGTCGTCGGATTGGCATGCTGTCGATCAGTTTGCCGACCACCAATTGAGCCAGCGAAGCGAGCACATAGATCGACGCGAGGATCAGCCCGATCGTCGAGGGGTCCGAGGCCAGTTCCGCGAGCCGGTCCTTGAGCAGCTCCGGATTGCCGTTGGTGGTGAGGTTGAAGGCGAGCCCGTTGGTGACCGCCATCATCACCATGATGAGCAGAATCCGCTTTCGCAAGGCCGGCGACATCTCAAACTGTTTCGATGCCGCGCGTCGTGCCGGGGCCACCGTTTCCGAAGGTGCAATGCGCAGGAACGCGAGGCCGCAGGCAAGTGCGATCAGACCCGGCACGATGAAAGCGGCCCGCCAGCCGGCCCATTCGATCAGGAAGCCTGACAGTGCCGCCGCCGCGGCGACCCCGAGGTTGCCCGACAGGCCATTCACGCCAATCGTCTGGCCCGGTGTCTGGGTGTTCTGCAGCAGCATCGGAATACCCACCGGGTGGTAGATCGAGCAGAACGCGCCCATCAGCGTGAGCGCGATCGCCATCGACCACGGTCCGCTGGTCAGCCCGACCAGCATCGTCGATACGCCCAGACCAAAGAAAAACACGATCATCATCGGCCGGCGGCCCCACAGGTCGCCCAGACGTCCCGCCGGAATCGATCCCAAGCCAAAGAGAACGAAGGCACCCGTGGTGTAGGGCATCAGGTCTTCCCAGCGTGCGAAGCCAAACTCGATTGCGATCGAACCCACTGCGGTTGCGAAGATCAGCAGCACCAGATGGTCCAGCGCGTGGGCAATATTGAGGAGCAGTGCGGTCATGGGCAGGGCGCGGGGGTGGGGTCAGGCTCGGTAGAATGCCGAGATGACCAGTCTACTCGCGAACCTAAACGACGCCCAGCACGCCGCGGTGACCCTGCCCGCCGAGCACGCGCTGATCCTTGCCGGAGCCGGCAGCGGCAAGACCCGGGTGCTGACCACCCGTATCGCCTGGCTGATCTCCACGTCCCAGATCAGCCCGCAGGGCGTGCTCGGGGTCACCTTCACGAACAAGGCCGCCCGCGAGATGCTCGCCCGGCTCACGGCCCTGTTGCCCATCAATCCGCGCGGCATGTGGATTGGCACCTTTCATGGCTTGTGCAACAGGCTGTTGCGTGCCCATGCGCGCGATGCAGGTCTGTCGCCCACGTTTCAGATCATGGATTCGGCCGATCAGCTTGCGTCGATCAAACGCTTGCTGCGCACCCTCTCGGTCGACGATGAAAAGTACCCGCCCAAGAACCTGATGCATTTCATCAACGGGTCCAAGGAAGCGGGCCTGCGTGCGGGGTCCGTTGAGGTCCACGACGACTACAACCGGCGCTTTGTCGAGCTCTACGCGGCCTACGACGAGCAGTGTCAGCGCGAGGGCGTGGTCGATTTTGCCGAGCTGCTGCTGCGCTGTTATGAGCTGCTCGAGCGCAACCAGTTGCTGCGCGAGCACTATCAGCACCGGTTCAGACACATCCTGGTCGACGAGTTTCAAGACACCAATGTGCTGCAGTACCGCTGGCTTCGCCTGTTGGCGGGTGCCAAGTCGGCGGTCTTTGCGGTGGGCGACGACGACCAGAGCATCTATGCTTTCCGGGGGGCCAATGTGGGCAACATGGCCTCCTTCGAGCGCGAGTTTGGCGTCCGTCATCTGATCAAGCTCGAGCAAAATTATCGTTCCCAGGGACACATCCTGGAATGCGCAAATGCCTTGATCGAGCACAACACCCGGCGCCTGGGCAAACAGCTCTGGACGGATGCGGGCGAGGGCGAACCGGTTCGGGTGCACGAGGCAGTGAGCGATGGCGAGGAGGCGCGCTGGCTGGTCGAAGCGATTCGCACGCTCTGCGCCGAGGGTGAGGCGCGGCGCGACATCGCCATCCTCTACCGGTCGAACGCCCAGTCCCGGGTCATCGAGCACGCGCTTTTTTCTGCGGGTGTGGCCTACCGGGTCTATGGCGGCTTGCGATTCTTCGAACGGGCTGAGATCCGGCACGCGATGGCTTACCTTCGCCTGCTGGCCAACCCTGACGACGACGGCGCCTTTCTGCGCGTGGTCAATTTCCCGGCGCGTGGCATCGGCGCGCGGTCAGTCGAAGCCTTGCAGGACATCGCGCAGCGCGAGTCCCTGAGCCTGACTCAGGCCCTGCCACGATTGACGGGCGCCGCGGCGCAGCGAATCGCCGCCTTCGTCAGGCTGATCGCCGCCCTGCGCGATGAAACGGCGAAACTCCCGCTGCCCGAGTTGACCACGCACGTGCTCGAGCGGAGCGGCCTGATCGCACACTACGCGACTGAAAAAGAGGGGCAGGAGCGGATCGAAAACCTGCGGGAACTCACCCATGCCGCAGCCGGCTTCCTGGCCGAGGAGGGCACCGCGCCCGATTTGCCGGCCAACCTCGGCATCAGTGCGGCTGCGCAGCAGCCTGCCGGGGTAATGATCGGTGCGGCCGAAGCGGGGGCCGTCACAGATCCTGCCGCGCCTGTGGTGGAGCGACTCAGCCCGCTGGCTGCTTTCCTGGCTCACGCTTCGCTCGAGGCGGGTGACAGCCAGGCAGCCGAAGGGCAGGACGCCGTGCAATTGATGACCGTGCATGCAGCCAAGGGTCTGGAGTTTGGTTCGGTGTTCCTCACCGGACTCGAGGAAGGGTTGTTTCCCCACGAAAATTCGGCGGCCGAACTCGATGGGCTCGAGGAGGAGCGTCGACTGATGTATGTCGCGATCACGCGTGCCCGGCAGCGCCTGCATCTGTCCTTGGCACAGACCCGGATGCTTCACGGTCAGACGCGGTACAACCTCCGCTCGCGTTTCATCGACGAGTTGCCCGAGCAGGCGCTCAAGTGGTTGACCCCCCGAGTGCGGGGCGGTGGGGAGCGCTCGCGTGAGGGCTGGGGCGCGGCTTGGGAGGGTTTTGAGCGTGCGCCGTCGTGGGGCTCGCGCAAGACCGACGATTCCCGCGAGCGCTCGGTGCGGTTTTCAGCGGATCGCGACACGGATTTCGGAAGGCCTGATCAGGGCAGCGCCCGAGCAGCCGAGCGCTTTGACCGCGGCGTGTCGTGGCGGATTGGCCAGAACGTCGCGCACGCACGCTTTGGCGAAGGGGTGATCGTCTCGATCGAGGGTCAGGGCAACGACGCGCGCGTGCAGATCAATTTCGGGCGTCAGGGCGTCAAGTGGCTCGCGTTGTCGGTGGCGCGGCTCGAGCCGGTGTGATCGACCGCGTCGCGGTAGGTCACCCAAAACGAGCAGTAGACAGCGGCGAGCGCACCGAGCCAGACGGGATAGAGGACCAGCGTCATCAGCATCGGTGACCCCCCGATCAGGCCCTGGATGATGCGCACCACCAGCATGGCGACAAAGGCCACCAGAAACCAGCCAGCCGCGTAGACCGTGAACGCGGCCTTGTTGCGCAGGATCGCCGCGATGCTGAAAAACATCGACTTGGCCAGCGGCACCTTGTCCCAGGCAATGAACATCGGCGCATACCAGGTCGCGAGTTGGATGGGCAGGTAAATGATCAGAAAAATCAGCGCCGCCCAGCCGATCGGTGCATCGGCCGCACGAGGGTCATTCGGCGCAATGCGACCGGTCACGAGTTCCGTCAGCAATTCGCCGCCCGCCATCGTCGCCGCGGTCAGGGCAAGCATGGTCGCAGCCGCGTTGATCAGACCGAGCCCCAAGAGCGGCTTCCAGGCCTGACCCTGCTGATCCCTGAAACCCGAAAACAGCACGAAGGGCGATGGGTTTTGGCCGGAATCGGCCATCTGCGCCGCCCGGATCATGCCGACCATCAGGACAGGGGTCAGCAGCAGGGGGCCAAGCGAGCCGATGATCGGAATGACCAGCGACAGGCCCATCAGCATCAGGTTGATGAACGTGATCGAGAGCAGGGCAACCGGCTGCTTGCGGAGCACCCGGAAACCCTCGATGACCCAGCGCCAGCCGGTCATTGCGGGGAGTCGTGAAATCTGCATGGCTTGGGCGATGCTTTGGGGGGATGTGTGAGCCGATCAGGTCGCGCGCGGGCGCGGGTTCTCAACAGGGGAAACCCTCGCACTCACGACGCAAGCGCAATATACGCTCGAAATGGGCCGGGTCCTTGGGCTTGACCATCTGAGCGGGTCGGGGAAGGTGAAAGTCGTGGAGCCTGGACAACCAGAAACGAAAAGCCGCTGCCCGCAGCATCATCGGCCAGCATTCGCGCTCGGTCTCCGGGAGCGGGCGGATGGCGCCATAGGCCGCGAGCAGCGCGTCGAGTCGGGCGCGATCCAATCGTCCGCCTGCATCATCGATGCACCAGTCATTGACCGTGACGGCCAAGTCGTAGAGCCAGTGATCGGTGCAGGCGAAGTAGAAGTCGATCACCCCGGAGAGCTGGGTGCCCTGGCTGGCTGCCTCCGAAGCGAACAGCACATTGTCACGAAACAGATCGGCATGGACCGCTCCGGCCTGAAGCCCTTCGAACTGCGCTGAAGCGGCAAATGCCCGCTGGGCCTCAAGCTCTGAGTCAAGCAATTGCAAGGCCGACTCGTCGAGAAAGCCCCGTACCTCGGAGGCTGCCGCTTCCCACCAGTTGCGGCCCCGTGTATTGGGCATCACCGGCGCGTAGTCATGGCCTGCGAGATGCATCTGCGCGAGCAGCCGACCGATCTCGGTACAGTGCTGAGCGCTCGGTGTCATGCAGGGCTGGCCGGAGAGGCGTGTGACGAGTGCCGCGGGTTTGCCGCAGAGAGTGCCAAACAGGCGACCCTCACGATCGGTGATCGGCGCGGGACAGGCGATGCCTCGGTCGGCGAGGTGCTTCATCAATCCGAGGTAGAACGGCAGGTCGTTCGCAGACAGGCGCTCGAAAAGCGTCAGCACGAAGCGGCCTTGTATGGTGTCGACAAAGAAATTGCTGTTCTCGATGCCCGAAGCGATGCCTTCGATCGCCGTCAAGCGACCGACCGGGTAGCGCTCCAGCCAGTCTTGGGCCTGGGCGGGTGAAACGGCGGTAAATACAGCCATCGCTTGGGTCAGGGACGAGTGGGCGACGTAAGCGCCTGCCCGATCGCTCGGCCGGGGCACACTGGCGTGTTCCTGCGGGGCCAAGCTTGAAATCCGCGATAATCAGGTTTCATCGTCTCGAATACCGGGCCATGACGACAGAGACGCGCCGCGCGAGCGGGCCGGCCCGTCGAGTCGGGTCTCGGCCCCCCCACTGAATGCGATCGTGAACGAACATGTCTGCTGACAAGGCGCTGCTTCTGGTTGACGGGTCGAGCTATCTCTACCGGGC
>JBIKTA010000454.1:0-3149 GCA_044348315.1 Burkholderiaceae bacterium
TTGTTGCCGGCGATATTGGGAAGTGCGCCGTAGGGGTTGGAGAACATCAACTGGATCCGTCCCGCCACGACCTCAAGCACTGCTGCGGGGTTGGAGCGGAACGGGATATGCTGCATCTGTACCCCGGCGTGATGAGCGAAGAGCTCGCCGTAGATATGGCCCGGCGAGCCCACGCCGCCACTGGCATAGTTGACCGCATTGGGATTGCGCTTGGCAAAGTCGATGATGGTGCGCACATCGTTGGCAGGGAACTCGTTGCTCGCGACCAGGATCTGATAACCCTGACCCGCCACGATGCCGATGGGCGCGAAATCCTTCAAGGGGTCGAATGGCATCTTGGCATAGAGCCCGGGATTGACCGTGATCAGGCCGTCGAGCGCGACCATGAGCGTGTATCCGTCTGGCTTGGCGGTTGCCAGCGTCTGCCCTGCGATGTTGCTGCCCGCCCCAGGTCGGTTTTCGACAACGAAGGGTTGCCCGAGTTTCTCGCCCATGCGCTTGGCGACTGCCCGTGAAGCGGTATCGATGATGCCGCCAGCACCGACCGAGACGATGAAGCGGACAGGGCGCTCCGGATATTGTTTCTGTGCCAGTGCGCTGGTGCTGACGCCTGTTGCCAGCAGCGCGCCGACCGCCAATTGGATGCCGATTGTGGAGATTCGCATCGTCAGGGTCCCTCCGGTCAGGACGATCGTGGTTGAGCCATTTTGCCGAGCAACAGGTCGATGGCGTCGCGATAGTGATGGGGCGCCTCTGCCATCGGGGTATGGCCCGCAGGCAGCAGCATCAGGGCCGAGTCGGGGATGCCGTCGGCGAGTTCGAACGCATGCGTGAGCGTGCGCCGCTGGTCGTGGCGGCCGAAGGCGATAACCGTCGGGCAACGAAGCTCTGGAAGCCGCTCGCGCAGATCGATCTGGCGCAGGCTGGTCGTGGCTTCTGCGAACAACTCGGTGTCGATCTCCGCGAGGTAACGGACCATGGTGTGCCACAGCGCGCTGTCGGGCTGACGCCAGAAGCAGGAGCGCAGGAACTGTTCGGCGGCTTGCGAGTTCCAGGAGGTGCGGATCCGGTGCGGGAGGCTGGGGTCGCCCAGACCTCCGGTGTGCGCGCCGGTGTTCGAGAGCAGCAGACCATGGATCGCCGAGGGTGACTCGAGGGCGGTGAGCATCGCGATCACGCCACCGACCGAATGTCCGGCAAGCAGCGTCCGGCCCTTTCGATGGCTGACCGCCTCGGCGAGGCGCCGGGCGAGCGTCGGAAGATCCCAGGGGCCGGCCGATCGTCCCCAGTTGACGGCCTGTACATGGATCTGGGGATGGCTGATCGACGCGTAGATGTCGGGGGCGCAACCCCCTCCCGGCAGGGCGAGCAGCAAGACCTTGCGGGTCTGGATCGCCTCATCAGGCAGATCGAAACCGTGCGACGGCCGGGTGGCGAGGCCTCGCAGTTCGCAGCCGCTGTTTTGAAGTTCAGTTGATGTCACTTTCCTAATTTAAGGGTGACCCGTTGATGTGTAAAGCGCATAATTTTCATATAGCGATGCGTGTTACTCATCGAATTTCCTGGATGACCAGCCATGCAAAACGTATCGATCGTGCAGTTGAAGTACTTCCTGCTGGTAGCGACATCAGCCAGCTATCGACAGGCAGCCCAGCGTGCCCACCGCTCGCAGTCAGCGATCTCTCGAGCGATCCAGGAACTCGAGCAACGCCTGGGAGCTCCACTGCTTGACGAGACTAATCGGGTGAGCCTGACGCCGGCCGGGCAGGCGTGCCTGCCGATCGTGCGCGAACTGGTGGAGCATTTTGACCGTGCAGTCGAATCAATGCGGCATACGCTTGCCTCGACCCATGGCGTCTTGTCGATCGGGGGCACGTCGACCGCGGCCACCCGGCTGCTCCCCTCGATCGTTCACGCCTTCCGAGAGAGGTTTCCGCTGGTCGAGTTGCGGCTGGTCGACGACAACTCTATCAAGCTGCGCGACATGGTTCGATCGGGCGAACTCGACTGGGCGCTCTGCAGCCTGCTGACACCCGACCCGAAGCTGAGCTTCAGCCCGTTGATGTCCGATCCATTTGGCTTCGTGTGCGGCCGCAGTCATCCGCTTGCTGGTCGCACGTTTCTCGCATGGAGGGAGATCGCTGAGCAGCCGCTGATTCGCACCACGGTCCATGATCACCTGCTCGGCACACCAGCCCAGGCTGTGCTGGATCGATCGAGGCTGTCAGTCTCGACGATGATCTCGGTCTGGGCACTCCTGAGAGCGGGCGAGGGCGTCACAGTGCTGCCGGCCCATAGCGCGCCTGAGCCAGAGACCGGCCTGGTATTCATTCCCTTGCGTGCGCCAGTGCTGCGGCGCTCGATGGGCCTGCTCAGACTCGTTGACGGCCATGTGACGCCAGCCTCGCAGGCCTTTGAGCAAGTCGCTAGGGAGCAGTTCATGCGCCTCTCAGGGGGCGCGCGCCCATCCTGAGCGCCACTTCGCTTAGCCAGCGGCGTTGCACTCAGGAACTCAGGCGGTTGCCAGCAGTCTGGATCACCTTGCCCCAGCGCTCGACCTCGTCCGCAATGAAGCGCTGGATCTCGGCCAGGGTCGGCCCATCCGGCAGCAGCGGATTGGGTCGGGCGTCGCTCGGCTGGCCGCCGGGAAGGGGATCAGCAGCGTGAAGGCCAGGCGGCCTGCGCGCGCAGGCTTGAGCAAAGGGCCAGCGTGCCTGGGGCAACGGCAAGGATGCGGCGACGAGTCACATGCACGGGATGAGACCTCCTGGGCTCGATGATCAATGGATCGGCGTGATCTTGCGGATCTGGTGGCCTTCGTGATCAGCGACATAGATCGCGCCGTAGCCATCAATGGCGAGCGAAATCGGGTCATTGAAGCGCGCCTCATCATCAACGCCGTCGACCGAGCCCTCGTCCGAGTCGACGACCAGCAGGTGGCCGTCCGCTTGAACGACCAAGTCCATCGGCAAGTTGAACTCGGCTGCCGTGCCTTTCCGGTCTGCTGCCCCTGCCACACCTGAGCCTGCAAATGTTGACGGTGCGCCGTGGAGGGTCAGCTTGCACCAGCAGTCCGCTCTTGCTGGGTGGGCGCTTCGAGCAGGTCAATCTCACGCGTGACTACACCACCAGTCGCAGCAGTTGGAGGA
>JBIKTA010000585.1:0-3144 GCA_044348315.1 Burkholderiaceae bacterium
AAGAATTCGATATCAGAGGGGCCGCCTACCTCAGTTGATAGTATCAAGTGGTTCTTTCTCGGCTGAGCTCTAATAAAATCCTGAATCAGTCGAGAGTGGCCACCAGATCGCTGTAAGCGACTTACCAAATAAACTATGGTTGAACAGCTCTGGCTATCCGTAGAGAGGTCTTTTTGCCATGCGGCTAGATTGGCAAGACTGTGGCGACCGATACGCAAACACAACTGATCAAGGTCAAGCGAAGCAAAGACCTTTGCCGTGCAGAGCGGTTCGGTGATGATCCGCTCAACAAAGTCGTGAACAAAACGTAATGCGGAATTGATATTGCCGCGTTCAAGCGCGGCGTCTACGCTTGACGTCAGCGCGCTAATCGTTTTATCTGTGCGCGACATTTGTCAGTGGTCCCAGAAGCCGTGTCTGGCGAACTTGTTGTGACTCAATAGTTGGTCCTGCAAAAATCATCCTGCCACCGCCAAAGGTGCCAGATCGGTGTGTGACCCCTTTTTGAGATAACGGATACCCTCTTGCGGGGAGCGCATACTCAACAGAGATACCAGCGGCCTTTGCGGCTTTCGCGGCCTGGTAACGAGCAATCTCAAACATCCGAGAATCGGTCAGAAACGCCACCATCTTCTCCTGCATGGGGGTGCCAACAATCACTCGTTCAAACTCTGACGGTTTGGTCGCCTTGCTGTTGACCGCCTTACCAATCGTGGCTTTCAGAATCTCCTCTACGCTCGCCTGGCCGATCACTGTGCGAAACCGACCGATCTGCGTGGCTTCGCACGGATGTTGCGGTTCGAAATATTCTAGGCCGCTGAAATACTGGGAGTAGACGTCCTGCGACCATCGCTCAACAAGCGACTCATCGCTTTCGTTGTACGCGTGCTTCAAATAGAGCAGAGCAACCATCAGGCGAATCGGCCGATGCTGCTGGCCCCCATTAGAAATACCGGCACCAGCGACTTGAACGGTCCACCAAGATAACCCGTTAAATTCTTGTAACGAGCCAAGCCGATCCGGGGGCGTAAAGCACGGCGCAAGCGCGCATTCGACCGTCTCCCAGACCGTGCGGTGCGCATGTACCGCAAGGGGGTCTCGGCGCTCGATGATTTGAGCCAGTCGAACACAAAAAAAATGTGGCGCGCCAAGTAAAACCCTCTGTCGGATCTCCGAATAACTGAGTGAAACGACACCACTTCCTGGGAGGCTCTGCTAACCAATAAACCAACAGAGAATCAATATTCAAGTCGGTCTCCGAGGTTTTGTAGCGCTGACTCAGCGACCTGTTGGGCACCCTAATCGCCACTGGGGCGGCGTCTGTCAAGCTTGTTGTCGTGTGACTCAAATATTTTCTAAGCAGCGTTTGCCCCTTTCTGAGGAGGGTTCAGCCAGACATGATCGGGTTCGGTCCAGGAGCGGGTTTTGCGGCGCCAGCGCTCAGGGTGAGCGGCTCGGGCACGCTCGTAGAGTTCGCGTCGCGCCTGCAGGACCTCAGCGCTATGGCCGTTATGGCGCTGCTCCGGCGTGACGTATCCGATCTCGCGATGACGATGCTCGGTGTTGTACCAGGTGACCAGGCGCAGCACCCACTGGCGGGCAGCTTCGATGCTCGCAAAGCCTCTGTGCGGATAGCTCGGCACGTACTTGGCTGTGCGGAACCACGACTCGATGTGAGGATTGTCGTTCGACACGCCGGGGCGGCTGTAGCTGGGTTCGATGCCCAAGTCCCGCAGCTTGGCTTGCAGGGTAAAGGAGCGCTGTGCCGCACCATTGTCCGAGTGCAGGATCACCATCCCGTCGCGCACACCCTCTCGCCATTTGGCCCGCTCGATGAACTCCGCCGCTTGGTCGCCCCCCTCGGATTCATAGACCTCCCAGGCGACGATCTTGCGGCTGTAAAGGTCAATGGCGGCGAACAGATAGAAGAACATTCCCCGCACGGTGCTTGGCAGGTAGGTCACGTCCCAACACCAAACGGCCCTGGGACGGTGAGCCACGTGTCGCTTAGGCTCACGAGGACGACGCAGCCGTGCACGACCTCGATGGTGCTGACACTGATTGGCCTTGAGGATGCGATAGAAGCTGGATTCAGATGCGAGGTAGGTTCCTTCGTCGGCGAGGATCGGTACGATCTGGGTGGGTGGCGTATCCGCAAAGCGAGCGGTCATGCAGGTCTGCAGCACCTGCTCCCGCTCGGCCTCGTTGAGCTTGTTGGTCGGCTCAGGCCGGATAGCCGTGGGACGCCCATCAGCTCTGGGCTCGGCATCCGGTCCATCCACCCATCGCTCAAACGTGCGGATCGAAATGCCGACCTCGGCGCACGCAATCTCGAGCCGTACGCCTTGGGCGCGCGCCTCGCGGATCTGGGTCACGAGTGCCTGGCGTTGCAGCAGCGTAGTCATACGCCCTCGTTTCTGCTCTGCAACGCCTCGAGCTTTCGGGACAGCACCAGCAGTGTAGCCGTCTCAGCCAGCGCCTTCTCCTTGCGCGAAAGCTCCTTCTCAAGCTCACGCACCCGCTTCTTCTCCGCTGCCAGCGCACCGGGGTTGCTGCGCTCCCCAGAGGAGGTGTTGGCGTTTTCGCAAACCTCACGCCAGCGGGCGATCTGCTCGACAAAGAGCCCCTTGCGCCGGCTGTACTCTGCAAGCTCTGCCTCGGCCAGACCCAGCGTCTCGACCACCACCCTGAACTTGTCCTCAGCGCGCCAGTCCTCGGGGTTGCTGCCGTCGCCCGGCACCACCCGCCCAGCCACGCGAGCACGGTTACGCCACAGGTACAGGGTCGCCTCGGGTATCCCCGTCCGACCCGACGTCTCTGCGACCGACAGGTTGTTCGGCGGTGCCATCAACGACAAGGCGTGCTCTCTCTTCTCTTTCGAATATCTCGACATCTCTCAGACCTCTGTGCAGCCCCCGGTTTCTACAATTCTCCAATCAACTGGAGCCGACATGTATCTTGACAGAGGGGGTTGCCAAGTCACGTTAAGTTTAATCAGTTTGATACGCTGGTTACCAATGCCAAGCTACAAGTTGAGAACATAGACAGCGAACACAAGGTGGACGTAACCGACAGCGGTTGGATTTCGTACATCACTAAAGAGGTTGGCACAAAGGACACTGACAATGTCCTTTGGACTCTTTT
>JBIKTA010000455.1:0-3137 GCA_044348315.1 Burkholderiaceae bacterium
ATTCATGAAGTGCCCCTGCATGCCGCCGCCGAGGGACAGGGGAACGATGACCGAGGTCACCTCCGGCCACTTGCCGGTGTTGCCCGAAGTCGGGGACGTGACTGCGCAATTGACCACGCCGCGCTGCAGGGCCGGATAGACCTCGGGGAACTGCAGCGTCACAGGTACCGCACCGAAAAACTGCGCGAAGGCACCGAGCGACTGGGAATGAACACGGACCTTCTGCCCCTTGAGATCGTCGAGCGACTTCAGCGGCGTCGCGCAGTAGATCACCTGCGGGCCGTAGGGCCAGAGCGTCATGATCTTGGCGTTGAAGCGCTGCTGCAGGCGCCGGTCCAGGGTATCCCGATAGGCCTCGCTGATCTTGCGAAGCTCGGCCATCGAGGTCGAGACGCCCACGAGGTCGATGCCGTCGAACATCGGATCATCCCGCGCGGCCAACCCAATCTGGACGGTCATCACATCGAAGGTACCGGAGCGCAAGCTTCGCAGGGCGTCGCCCTGATTGAGTCCGAGCACGTCGTAAGGGTTGTAACTGACCTTGGTCTTGGCACCAATCGCGGCAGCAAGCCCTTCGAAGAACGGGCGTTCGACAGCGTCGCTGTGAGCGCGGTTGGCTGACGCCACGCCTGCCGATCGCATCGTCGGTGGCTCGGCCATGGCAGACGCCGACGCCGCGAGTAACAGGGCTGCGATAGGCAAGCGAAAAGTGGACAGACTCATTCCGGACTCCTTTCAAAACCGATGGGGGTGACGGGGATTGCATCGAGCGAAACCCACACCCAGCGCAAGAACAGTGCCCAAAGCGGCCTGCTCCGGGCGAGGAAGGGCGGCCATTTACGACCCGGATTCGAACCATCCCGGTGCATTCCCGGAGAATAGAGCACCATCGTGGAGCGCGCCATGCTTTTCTGCGAGCCGGGTCAGCGCGCAAGTCCTCTTCGAATGCGAGTCTGTGATCAGCCGCGAACGTAACGATTGACCGGATGAGGGCGTTCGATCAACTGCCTAGCGAAGGCCGCGACATGAGGTGCCAGGCGCGCGACTTGTTGCTGAACGGGCGCCGCCGCTTCCCGAGCAGCGTCCGCGGCATCCTGGAGCTTCGACCGCAGTCGCTGCAGATCGGTGGTCAACACCTTCCGATCCCTCACCACCCATCGCCCAGCAACCATGACGTCGCTGACACCGGTACCGTCCTCACAGTTGACGATCTGATTGAGTGCGTCATTGAGCGGTAAATAGTTGAACCCGGTGAGATCCAGCACCGTGAAGTCGGCATCAAAGCCAGGCTCGATACGGCCCGTCCGACCCTCACGACCCATCACCCGCGCGCCACCCAGCGTTGCCATCGCGAACACCTCGCGGCTCGTCAACCAGCGCTCGTGGGGCTCGCCGAAGGCCCTCGAACTCATCGCGGCCAGACGCATTACTTCGAACACATTCTGGTTGTCCGACGAGGTGGCGCCATCGGTCGCTAGCGCAACGGTCGCTCCGGCGTCGAGCATCATTCGAACCGGGGCGATACCCGATCCGAGGCGGTAATTGCTGCCCGGCACATGGATGAATTGGCAACCCTTGTCGGCCAGGCGCTTGTAATCGTCGGCATCGAGCCAGATCGCGTGAGCGGCAGCGAATCGGGGACCCGCGAGACCCACCTCATCCACATACTGGGCGAGCGTCTTGCCATAGCAGTGCGCCGCGGCCTCGACCTGAACCTTGGACTCCGCCAGATGCATCTGAATGCCGGTGCCATGCTCCTCGGCGAGTTCGATGCATCGCCGGATCAGCGTCTCGCTGCAGTGCATCGGGATGGTCGGCGCCACAGCAGGCGCCACCCGATCGCGCGGCAGCCGCCACTCCCGCATGACGGTTTCGACCGCGGCGAGGGTCTCCTCGACCGGCGCCATCCGGAAGGCCCTGACTTCGGCGGCGAGATCAGCTGGTAACGAATCGGCAAGCCCGGGGATCGCCTCGTAAAAGCTGCGATCAGCGATCATCGGGCAGACAACGGCTCGAATCCCCGCATCATGGTAGGCCTGAGCAATGGCCTGAAGACCCTCGACCGACGGTACCGGGTGTTCGTAGACCAGGTCATAACAGGCGGTGACGCCTTTCGCGAGCATCTCGACCGCGCCCGCCAGCGCCGAGAGATATTTCTGCTCGGGATCACGGCGCCCGGACGCCCAAGGGCCATTCACGAGCGAGAGTTCGAGCGTCCAGCGGTCACCCACGCCCTTCATGAGGTTACCGTGGCCGTGCGTGTGCGCGTTGACCAGCCCGGGGATGATCAGGCGATCCGTTGCATCGAAGCGCTCTGCGTCGAGCGGAACAGTCGCTTCGGGGGGAAGAACCGCCTCGATCCGACCCGATTGGACGAGCACGGTCGCCGCGCGCGGCGCATCCGACATCGCATCCATCACACGTCCATTGACCAAGGCGTGCATCAGCCTTCTCCCTGAAGATCCTGTCTGCAAAACGCTGTCAGGCGCGCGAACTGCCACGCGCCCGCCCCTCAGACTCCCTGCTGCTTGAACCAGGCGAGGCAACGCTTCCAGCCGTCTTCAGCCGCTTCCTTGCGAAAGCTCGGGCGATAGTCGGCGTGGAATGCATGGGGCGCGTCCGGATAGATCACGAAGGTCGAGGCCCGCGCCGCCGCAGGACCCGCAGCCAGGCGTTTCTTCATTTCCTCGACGGTATCGAGCGGAATCCCGGTGTCCTGGCCACCGTAGAGTCCGAGCACGGGCGCGTTCAGCCGGCCGGCGGCCGCATAGGGATGCTCCGGGGTGAGCGGCGTGCTGTCGCCGGTAAGACGGCCGTACCAGGCGACGCCCGCCTTGACCGCCTTGGAGTGGGCGCTGTAGAGCCAGACGATGCGCCCGCCCCAGCAAAAGCCGGTGATGCCAACCCGCTTCAGATCGCTACCCTCTTTGCCGGCCCAGGCGACCGTTGCATCGAGGTCGGCCAGGACCTGCGCATCGGGCACCTTTGAAACGACATTCTTGAAGAGCTCGGGCACAGATGAATATTTCGTGGGATCGCCCTGCCGCGCAAACATCTCGGGCGCAATCGCGTGATAGCCCTGTTTGGCAAAGCGCCGGCAGACGTCCTTGATGTGCTCGTGCACGCCGAAAATTTCC
>JBIKTA010000456.1:0-3116 GCA_044348315.1 Burkholderiaceae bacterium
TGATGCCTGCGCGCCAGCTATCGTAGACGACCGCTACCGCACCCCTGGCATGGGCCTCGCCGATGAAATCGTGGCCGTCGAAACGCTCACCGGACAATGCGACGAAGAGACACCCGGGAACGATCCGCCGCGAATCAGTGACGACCGCGGAGATCCACTCCGCCCCTTCGCCATGGAGAAAGCCCCGCGAGAGCCACTGATGCGCCTGCCTCAAGGTGAACAGACGTTCAGGCAGGCCTGAAGACGCGCATCCGCCGTTTCCGGCCACGACCTCAATGCCCGAACCTGGCGCATCGACAGGGCTGGGCGTCTGCGCTCGCTCAGCCAGCGCCTGACGGGCCCGTTCGGCATCGGAAAAGGCGATCCGGCGATCGCCGATTTCCTGCCAGGCTTCGTGGCCCCTACCCGCGATCAACACCACATCGGCCGAGTTGGCCTCGAGAAGCGCGCGGTCGATCGCCGATCCACGGTCGGGCTCGATCACCGCGGGAGGCCGCTGCATCCCCGCCTCGATGTCTGCAATGATCGCCTCGGGTGACTCCGCACGTGGATTGTCACTGGTGAGCACCACCTGATCGGCCAGGCGCTCGGCCTGCGCACCCATCATCGGGCGCTTCCCCCGGTCCCGCCCGCCTCCCGCCCCAAAGACGCACACCAGCCGACCCGCACGCGCCCGCGCGACCGGTCGCAGCGCCTCAAGCGCATGCGCCAACGCATCAGGCGTGTGGGCGTAGTCGACCACGGCGAGCGGCTCCTGTCGCCCGCCGATGCGCTGCAGCCGCCCGGGTACAGCGGCGAGCGCGGACCACTGCGCGACCACTTGGTCAAAGTTTTCGCCGAGCGCAAGCCAGCTTGCGCCGGCGGCAAGTGCATTGGCGACATTGAATCGCCCGGTGATCGGCAAGAGCAGATCCGCCCGACCAAAGTCCCCCGAGATGGAAACCACCATGCCTTCGGCCCGCTCAACGACCCGCTCGGCAATCAGGTGCCGCAATTTGGGATGGGTGCAGGACCCCAGGGTTTCGCCAAAGGCAATGGCCGGGCATGACGGATCGATCATCGCCAGGACGCGTTCGGCGAGCGGGTCATCGGCATTGACCACCGCACAGGCTAGCCCGGGATACTCGAAGAGTCGCAGTTTGGCGCGTGCATAGGCTTCGATACTGCCGTGGTAATCCAGGTGGTCGCGGGTCAGGTTGGTCAGGACGGCAACACTGGGCTGCACGCCGTCGAGACGACCCTGGTCGAGCCCGATGGAGGTTGCCTCCATCGCGACTGCAACCGCTCCGCCCTGCTCGAACACACGTAGCATCGCGTGCAGCGACAGGACATCCGGCATGGTCAAACCAAAGGGCTCGAGCGGTTTATCGGGCCAACCACAACCCAGCGTTCCGATCAAGCCACAAGAGCGCCCGATTGCGTTGAGACCCTGGGCAATCCAATGTGTCGTTGTTGTCTTGCCGTTGGTCCCCGTCACCGCAATCACGCGCAGCCGGGAAGCAGGCAAGCCATAAAAGCGCGACGCAATCTCGCCGGCCAGCGCCCGCAAGCCGGGCACCGCAAGCTGAGGAACGCCGCCTGGCCCGGCCTTGATGTTCGGGAACGCGATGTCGAGATCCCCGGCCGACTCCTCAAGCAAGACGGCTGCGCCTCGCCCCACGGCATCGGCACAGTGAATGCGTCCGTCAGAGGCGCTGCCGGACCACGCAAAGAAGGCATCGCCCGGCCGGACCGTCCGGCTGTCGCAGCGCAACGCCGCACCCGGCACCAGCCGGTCGCGAAGCCATGACGCAAGCGCATCGGCGCGCTGTGCGGGTTCAAGCAATAGACGATCCGGGCGAGTCATTGCATTCACCGATTGGCCCGCCTTCCCTCGGTCAGCGCAAGGGCCCCAGCCGCCCTGCCCGCTTCACTGGCGAGGACCGGAGCGCCCTCGGGCAGTGCGAAAAGCGGCGCATCGGGTGCGACCCGCAAGGCCCGCAGGGTATGCCCCGTGATCTGGGAAAAAAGCGGGCCCGCAACCGTGCCACCGTAATAGCGGCCCGTTGACGGCTCATCGATCATCACGGCCACGACCACGCGTGGATTGGAGGCCGGTGCAAAGCCGACAAAGGACGACACATACTTGCTGACGTAACGTCCGCCCTGCAGCTTGCGCGCGGTGCCGGTTTTGCCCGCGACCCGATACCCGGGCACTTGGGCGAGCGGCGCCGTACCCTCTGGGCCCGCCGCCATCTCCAGCATGCGCCGGACCGTCCGAGCAGTCGTCGCAGAGAAGACCGGCGTCGCGGCAGCCTGCTCGCCTCCGCGCAGGATGCTGACCGGCGCGAGATCGCCGTCCCGGGCAAAAACCGTGTAGGCGCGAGCGAGCTGAATCAGCGAAACGGACAATCCATAGCCGTAGGAAATCGTGGCGTGATCGACGGGCTTCCAGTTCCGGTGCGGCCTGACCCGGCCCGCCACCGCACCCGGAAAGCCCAGTTGCGGCGCCTGACCCAGCCCGACTGCAGTGAGCGCCTCCCAGAGCTCCTTGGGCGAAAGGTTCTGGGCCATGCGGACGGTGCCGACATTGGACGACTTCTGGATCACCCCCTCGACGGTAAGCGGACCATAGGCCTTCACATCCGACAGCTGATGGCCGCCGACTGTGATACGGCCATTGCCCGTATCGATCACCGTATGGGGTGCAAAGCGCCGCAATTCCAGGGCGAGCGCGGCCGTGAACGGCTTGAGCGTGGAGCCCGGCTCGAAGGTGTCGGTGATGGCACGGTTACGCAACTCAGACCCGCCCCGGCTCGCCTTGTCATTGGGGTCGTAGCTCGGCCAGTTGGCCACCGCCAGCAACTCGCCGGTTCGGACGTCGAGGACGACTACCGCGCCAGCGGCTGCCTTGTGATCAGCGACCGCCTGACGAAGAAGGCTGAAAGTTCTGGACTGGATTTCGGTGTCGATCGACAGCACGAGGTGCTCGCCATCGCGGGGTTCGCGAATCGTCTCGACTTCCTCGATGATCTGGCCGAGCTTGTCGCGAATGACGCGACGCTGGCCGGGTAAGCCAGTCAGTTGCGCATTGTGCGCGAGCTCCACGCCCTCCTGCCCCCGATCCTCGACATCGG
>JBIKTA010000457.1:0-3110 GCA_044348315.1 Burkholderiaceae bacterium
GACGATCGCGCCCCAACTCATGGCTGCTTGCGGGATCCACATCGGAATCGCAATCAGGCCGGCACTGAGTTCATTCAGTTCGATCGATACCCAGGTCATACGGGCAAAATACCAGGCGACCCAGGCCGCCAAACCGGTGCTCAGCGTCCAGGCCAGCCAGGCGAGCACGCGTCGCGGCCCGGCGGCGAGCAAATCCACCAGCAGGCGAACCTGGATGTGGTTGCCGCTGCGCAGCGTGTCGGCAAGCGCCAGAAAGGCCGACGCGCCCATGAAGTAGCCCGCGAACTCATCGGCGGCCCGGGGGGTGTAGGGCAGAGCCTGGCCGCCGAGCTGGTAGAGGATCATCACCAGGACGGCGACGAAGCAGGCTGCGCCCAGCGCAGCCGTGCCCCGGTAGATCGCATCGATCAGGCTACGCATCGCGCTATCCGCCGCTGTTGGAGATGACCCCTGCCCAAGTGCTTATTGCTTGCCGAAGGCTTCGACGATGGCCTTGCCCTGGGCGCTGGCGTCGCCACCCCACTCGCTGATGATCTGCTGACCCACCTTGGACAGGTCGGTGGCGAGTTGCGCGCTGGGTGCGTTCACGGTCACGCCGTTCTTCCTGAGCGTTTCCTTGGTGGCTTCAGCCGTCTTCATGCTGGAGGCCCAGCCGGCCTGCTCGGCCTTGGCGGCTTCGGCGAGCACCGCCTTTTGCACATCGGGCGCGAGCGCCGAGAAGGCCTTGCGGTTGGCGATCACCATGTTCTTGGGCAGCCAGGCCTGGACATCATAGAAATACTTGAGCGATTCCCAGACCTTGTAGTCGATGCCGGACTGGGCCGAAGAGATCAAGGAATTGATCCGCCCGGATGACAAGGCCTGGGCGACCTCAGGGGCCTGGATGGTGACCGAGCGCGCCTTGAACAGCTCACCCATGCGCGCGGTGCCCTTGTCATAGGCTCGCCAGCTCAATCCGGCCATGTCGGCGACCGTATTGATGGGCTTGGGTACGAAGATGCCCTGGGGCGGCCAGGGCACGGCATAAAGCAGCATCAGGCCCTGCTCCTCGAGGAGCTTTTCGACCACGGGGCGCTGCGCCTTCCAGAGTTTGGCCGCCGCGTCGTAGTTGGTTGCCAGAAAGGGCAGTCCGTCAACGCCCCAAGCGGAGTTTTCGTTGGAGAGCGTCACCATCAGCAACTCGCCAATCGGTACCTGCCCCTGCTGAACCGCCCGCTTGATCTCCAGCATCTTGTAGAGCGAGCCATTGGGGTGGACCTTGATCGCGAATTTGCCGCCTGTGGCTTTGCCGACTGCTTCCGCAAAGGCGGTGTTGTTGACTGTGTGGAAATTGGCCGGCGCGTAGCCGGTGGGCATGTTCCAGGCCTGCGCAGCGGCAGCCGTAGCAAAAAGACTCGCGCTCGCGGCGATCGCCGCAGCAGTCAGGACCGTTCGACGCAGCATGGAAACTCTCCTAGCGGTTGGTGGTGGATCGGGTCGATGGCGGGCGGAGCTTGCCCGTCCGAACGCGGGGAGGCCGCACCGCCGCTTCGAGCCGCAGCGCGTGGCCGTTGGGTCTGAGGGCGGTGCGACCGAATTCGTTGTTGGTCTCAACCAGTCGCGACAGCAGCTCCATGAAGAGCCTGCGTTCGCCCGCCGAGAGCGGCGCCAGCAGCGCCTCCTGGCAGGCCTGCATCTCGGCATCGAAGCGGCGGATCAGCGCGATCCCTCGAGGCGTTGCCAGGCAGAGCTTGCGGCGCCGGTTGGCTGGGTCGACCAAGCGGGAGACCAGCCGGCGGGCCTCGAGACGCTTGAGGATGCCGGTGACATTGGCCCGATCCAGGCCCAGCTCCTCGCCGATCGTCAACTGGTCGATATTGGGCCGATTGGCGAGGATGCTGAGGAGCCCGTACTGGATGGGTGTGATGGATCCGCCCGCCACCGTCTCGACGAACATCGCAACGTGGATCTGGTGAAGCCTGCGGATCAGATAGCCCGGGCGGTCCCAGATCAGCTGACCGTCCGTCGCGGCCCAGGCATCGGCGGCATGGGCCGAGCCGCCCTGAGGATCATGGTTCGCGCCGGGCGAGGGTGCCGACGATCTCCTCATCTGTCTGTCCTGGCGGTGCGAAGACTCACAGCTCTGTACCCACGCCGAAAATGGTTTGAATGCAAACGATCATGGCATGATGGCTCGAAAAGTGTCAACGCTTGACGCTTGCTGGGTGTACGAACTCCAGATGAATCCCCATTGCGTGGGAGCCGGGTACGATCAGACTGTCACCGAAGAGCCCGGGGTTCCAGTCTGGTACGAGGCCCAGTGCGGCGGCGCGCGCACTGATTGGGGCTGCGCTCTCGACCTGCAGGCTCACCCCCATGACACCTGCGCCCCCCCTCAGGTCGATGAATTCGCGGGCGGGCCCGGGGCCATCGGCCTCCAGGATCAGCAAGGATTGCCCTGGGGCGACCGGGATCTCATGGGCGAGCGCGCCCAGCCTCGGGCAGGGGCGGCCGGGCGCAGCCCGCAGGCCCATTGTCGCGAAGTGATCGAGTGCGCGTTGCGGTTCCGGCATCGCGATCCAGACTGCGCGGCCACCGGTCACGCCATTGGGCTGGACAGCCAGATCGCGCGAGTAGGCGGTCTGCGCCGACCAGGGCTGACGATATTCGATGAAGGAAAGCGTTTCGCGCCGGAACGGCGCCTGATCGAAGTTGACCAGCCACCACCCATCCGAAAGCGGGCCCGCTGCGTCCTCCGGCAGGAAACTGCCGGCGACCGGCGCTGCCGCCGCCAGCCCCGCCTGCCGCAGTGTGGCGCTCGCTTCTGTAGCCGAGGGCACGCACAGAACCACCGAATGCCCGCCCTCGAATCGCTCGAGAAACGCCATCATCTCCGGGCGGCCGGTGCGCGCCTTCTCGGGATCGGCAATCGACAGGAATTCCAGATAGAAGGCGTCGCCGAACCGCGAGAGGGTCTGCCACGAACCCAAGGGATGGCCGAAATTGCTGCCCCGAGGCGGCAAGGCGAAACCCAGGCGGTCGCGGAAGTGGTCCTTGGCGGCCTCGAGGTCGCGCGCGAGCACGCGCACATGGTCGAGGCCATGAATACTTAGTGGCGAATGGGTCGGATT
>JBIKTA010000458.1:0-3107 GCA_044348315.1 Burkholderiaceae bacterium
CACCACGAAATTTCCCTGCACTCCGCGCGAATCATGACGCTGGGGGAGCGCGTCGAGGACGTACTCGTGGTCGACGGAGGATCTCTCACTCAGACCCGTTCATTATTGCGATTCGAGTCGGACCTGCTCGAGGCCCTCAATAGTTGAGACCCATGCCCGAGGTGGCGGGTACTCCGGCGAGCCGGGCCTGCACGCGCGGCACGGCGTACTCGAGCACCCGGCAAGCGTCCACCATGGCGCGCTCGAGCGTGCGATGGATATCTTCGATCGAAATGATCGTGCCACCGGGGTCGAGCCCCGCTGCGTAATTTGCCACGACCGCCAGACAGGCGTAGGGCAATCCCAACTCCCGCGCCAGCGCAGCCTCGGGCATGCCCGTCATGCCAACCACCGTGCAACCGTCGCGCGCCAAGCGCCGGATCTCGGCTGCCGTCTCGAGCCGCGGTCCCTGTGTACAGCCGTAGACGCCCCCGCGCACCACAGACAAGCCCCCCGCGCCAGCTGCCGCGACCAGATCGGCTCGCAATCCCGGATCGTAGGGCTCGGTGAAGTCGACATGGACCAGGTCCGCCCCCTCCCCCTCAAAGAAGGTCGATGCTCGACCCCAGGTGTAGTCGATCAACTGGTCGGGCACGACCAGCGCTCCAGGTATGCAATCAGGGCCCAGTCCGCCGGTGGCGGCCACCGCAATGACCGCTCGAGCGCCCGCTTCCTTGAGCGCCCAAAGATTCGCGCGGTAGTTGATCCGGTGCGGAGGAATCGAATGCGCAGCACCGTGACGGGGAAGGAAGACAAGCGGCACGCCCTGCCAGTTGCCCTCAATGAGCGGTCCAGACGGGTGTCCCCAACGCGTTTCGAAATGCAAGGAGCCCGTCGCGTTCAACCCTGGCAGACGCGACAGGCCGCTGCCGCCGATCAGACCGATCATCGTTCTGGCTCCTGCTTTGAGCCGCTCAGTTGAAAACGCGCCGCGCGCTGGCCGTCCCTGCCTTGAGCCCAACCGCTTCAAGCGCCAGCGCCCGCTGATGGACCTGCATCGCACTGCTCTCCAGAAACCGCTCGCCCAAGGGCTTGCCCCCGTCATCGACCAGTCGGCCCGGCAGGCGCCGGGCCGCGACGAGGGCACACTCAACCATCTGCTTCCAGGCGTCCTGGGGATCGTGAACCCTGGGCAAATCAAGCAGGAAGGTCAGTCGATTGGGGCGATCACCGAGCGAAACCGAAAAGACCGGGTCGCCACGCTCGTCGAGGCGGGCATAGCGATTGCTGCCCCGCTCGACAATCAGGAGCGGCCCCGCAAGCGCTGCAAGCTGGCCAGGACCCAACACCTCGGACGCATCGACATTCAGACCAGCATTCCAGTCGAGTTGGGCGCAGTCCGTGTCGAGCCTCCTCGCCGCAAGGAGCACGTCGCTCATCTGCGGCGCAGTGTAGTGGGCCCCAAGACGCTCCGCGGTCTCCTCCACTCTGGCGAGGAACTCCGAGAACTCCATGGCGTTGAGCGGACCGCTGCGGTTATCCAGGAGGATACCGATACGCACCGCACGGCAGTTGTCGCCCGCGAGCGGTGCACGCCACTGGCGGGGCGATGAGGCGGTCGCGCCAGGAATCGGCACCTCGATCATCACCGGTTTGGTACCGCAACGCCGAAAGCCCTGGAAGACCGATGCAAGACGCTCGCCCGGAATGGGCGTCGGGCACGCGAGGTCGACGATGCAGTCAGTCGTCATGCTCAACATCGGGCCCGATGCCAACGCGGGATCGTCGGCCGGCACGGGAGGCGCCCCCCGCTCGATTACGGGGACGGTCTCCACCATGGACGATTGCTCGATTGCGGGCTCTGGGTCAGGCGGAGACGGCACCGAAGGCGCCTGCTTCGGCAGACCGGCGCTGCGAGCTCTCATTGAAGCGGACCGCACGGTCGAGCGAGACACCTCGGAACCTTCGGCGATCACCGCGGCGGCTGACAGATTGTCCGAAGGCTGCGCTCGATCCGGCGCGACACTGGAATTTTTTTCGACGGATGTGCCGCGCGCGCCGGGCGTCGGGTTTTCGACCGCCCCGGGCACAAAGGCGCGTGGTGTCAACGTCGTCTGAGCGGGTCCGCCATCGGCCGGCCCAAGCGGATTCACCCCACCCTCAAAAAGCGGAAAGTCAGGCTCGACCCGGGCGGCGGTCGGCAGGTCCAGCGACTCGAATCCGGGCTCCTGCCGCTCGGAGGGCCCGCGCGGGGCCGCAGCAGCGCGAGGCTTTTCGGTCTTGGCACGAGGCAAGGACCGCACTTTTTCGCGCCCGAGACCCCTGAGCCGCCACAACTCCCCGGCGAGCACCAGCACCACGAGGATCGCGAAGAAAATCAGCAAACTGAGCGTAAGGCTATCGGTCAAGCGGCCTCCGCAAGCTCAGCTGCCGCCTGAAGGTCGACCGCAACGATTCGGGAGACCCCTTTTTCCTGCATCGTCACGCCAATCAACTGCTCGGCAATTTCCATGGCAATCTTGTTGTGGGATATGAAGAGGAACTGGGTTTGGGCCGACATGGCCTTGACCATGTCCGCGTACCGCTCGGTGTTCGCATCGTCCAATGGCGCGTCGACCTCGTCAAGCAGACAAAACGGCGCTGGATTCAGCTGGAAGAGGGCAAAGACCAGCGCGATAGCCGTCAAAGCCTTTTCCCCACCTGACAACAGATGAATCGATGTATTGCGTTTGCCGGGAGGCTGGGCCATGACCTGAATGCCGGCGTCAAGAATTTCTTCGCCGGTGAGGATCAGCCGCGCTTCGCCCCCGCCGAACAGGCGCGGAAACAAGGCTCCGAAGTGTCGATTGACCGCGTCGTAGGTCTCGCGCAGCAGCTCTCGCGTTTCACGATCGATCTTGCGAATCGCGTCCTCCAGTGTCTGAATCGCCTCATTCAGGTCTTCGGACTGGGATTTGAGAAACTGCTGACGCTCCGTCGACTCCCGCAACTCGTCGAGCGCAGCCAGATTCACGGCACCCAGCGCGGCGAGGGCATTGCCCAATCGGGTGAGCTCGCCCTGCAACCACCCCGGCCGCGGAGAACCCGATACGAGCTCGGCAGCCAGGGCCTCGATCGTTTCCGGATCC
>JBIKTA010000459.1:0-3106 GCA_044348315.1 Burkholderiaceae bacterium
CCGACGGGCCTCCACACCACGCAAGCCGGGTATCCGCTGGACGTGATCATTTTCGCGACGGGCTATGACGCTGTCACTGGAGCGTTGAACCAGATCGATATCCGTGGCGAAAACGGCATCAGCCTGAAGGAGAAATTCAGGAATGGACCGCGGACGTTCATGGGGCTGCAGAGTCGTGGCTTTCCCAATCTATTCACCGTCAACGTCGCGGGCGCACGCAACACCGTCCGCGTGATGGAGCCGCTGGTCGACTGGATCACGGACTGCATCGCGTATTTGCGAACACAGGGCTTCAATCAGATCAGCCCGACGCAGGAGTCCGAGGATGCGTGGACTGCCCACGTCATCGCAGCAACCGATGGCATGCTGCGGTCCAAAACAAATAGCTGGTATGTCGGCGGCAACATCCCGGGCAAAGCCCGCTTCCTGCTCACGACACCCGATCCAGCTCCCACCGGACGTGCGCAACGCGCCGCAATCACAGCATCGGGATACAAGGGTTTCGAACTGAGCTGAGTGTCAGCACACTGATCGACATCGATTCCATATCGATGTCTCAGACAACATCAACGACCAAGGAGGATGACATGCCAAAATTGAAGACGCTGATTCGGCCTCTGCTTGCGCTCGCAATGAGCTCAGCCCTGAGCGGCACGATTTGGGCTCAAAGCGACTACCCGAACAAGCCACTGCGCTTCATCACGCCCTTCCCGCCCGGCGCAAGCACCGACCTGGCCACCCGATTCGTGGCCGACAAGCTCGGTGAGAAGTGGGGGCAGCGCGTTGTCGTCGAGAACAGGCCAGGCGGCAATACCGTGATCGGTACCCAGATGGTCGCGCGGGCCGCGCCGGATGGTTATACGGTGCTGGTGACGACCAATGCCCATACCGTGACGCCACTTCTGATGAGTGCGCCCTACGACCCGGTCAAGGATTTCGTCCCCATAGCGCTGATTACCCGCGGGGAATGGGTGCTCGCCGCTCACCCCTCCGTGCAAGCGAACAACCTGAAAGAAGTCATCGCGCTGATGAAGGCCAACCCGAATGGTCTCAACTACGCGACCTCGGGCACGGGCGGCGCCAGCCACCTGGCGACAGAGTTGCTAGGAATGATGACGGGGACTCAGGCGCGGCACGTCCCCTACAAGGGCGGATCGGCGGTGATCCCGGATCTGCTGGCGGGCCAAGTTCAGTTTACCTTCGCAGTGCCGGTCGCGGTGACGCAACACATCAAGGCAGGCAAGTTGAAAGGCATCGCCGTCTCGGGCGGAAAGAGGCTGCCCGCGTTGCCCGACCTGCCCACCTTCACCGAGTCCGGCCTGACAGGCTTTGATGCCGGCTACTGGATCGGTGCGCTGGTGCCGGCTGGAACGCCCACAGAGATCGTGAACAAGATGTCCCGGGATATCGAGGCGATTCTCGCCACTCAGGAGGGGCAACAAAGGATGCTCGGCCTCGGCACACAACCGGACGCCTCGACACGCGAGCGCTTTGTCCAGCAGATTCTCGATGACGTGAAACGCTATAGCGAGTTGATTCGTGTCGCCAATATCAAGCTTTGAGGGCCCAGGCCGGGGCGCACCGCGCCCATCGGCCCGCCTGCGGCAGCATCTGAAGAGCGGCCAGGTGCTCTTCGTACCAGGCTGCTACAACGCGATGAGCGCCAAGGTGCTCGAACAGGTGGGCTATCCGGTTGTTTACACGGGCGGCTATAACGCGTCGCTCTCGCTCGCCGGCATGCCCGACGCAGGACTCCTGACCCTCACTGAAGTCGCAATGAACGCTCGGTACATTGCTGCTGCGGTACGCGCGCCGGTCATTGCCGATGCCGACACGGGTTATGGCAACGCGATCAATGTGATCCGGACCGTTCAGGAGTTCATTGCAGCGGGTGTCGCAGGAATTCACCTCGAGGACCAGGTCAATCCGAAGCGCTGCGGCCACGTCGCGGGTAAGACAGTCTTGCCGCTTGACGAGGCGATCGGCAAGTTTCGCGCGGCCGACGCAGTGCGGCGAGAGCTCGACCCGGATTTTCTGTTGATCGCGCGAACCGACGCGCGCGGAGCGCACCGCGGTAGCCTCGATGACGCCATCGCGCGAGGCAACGCCTATCTCGAGGCCGGCGCGGACATGGTGTTTGTCGAAGGGCCCGTCAGTCGCGATGAAGTCCATCGGATCGTGTCCGAGATCAACGGCCCGATCTTCTACAACATGACCGGGGTCAGTCCCCGCTTTGCGCTGGATGAGATGCAGGCAATGGGCATCTCGATCTGCATCACCGCGATGACGCTGCTGCGCGCAAGCCTGATGGCGATGCACGAGATCGCCACGCGGCTGCGCGACGAGGGCCCAATGGCTGAACTGGCGTTCATTGAGCGCTTCAATCAGCACCCGATCGGAAACCTGCATAGCTTTGCTGGCTTCGACGAGATCCGCCGACTTGAGGGGGCGTACCTGCCTCAGGATGAGCTCGACAAATACACAGATTCGATCGGTCACATGCCCAGCGGGACGCCCCCCAAGCAAGGCTGAGGCGGACAATGATGCACACCATTCGACGTCACCTGATTGCAGCTGGCGCGGCGTCACTCTTTTCGCCCAGCTTGACTCACGCGAGGCCAGAATGGCCGATCGCGGATGTGCACAGCCATCTCTTCCTGAATATCAGGGATCGGCTGCCGATCCGGGAGCGCCTGACCCAGGCGGGCGTCGCGCTGATCGCCTATCACATTGTGCCGGATCGCCCCTATCTTTCGCGGGATGCTGCAACAGGCCGAGTCACTGTCAAGCCGCTCGATCAACCGGGAGACGTGTACACGTTTTTTCAACGGATGATTCACAACACGCGGAATCGCATCCTTTCCGAAGGACTGCCCTTCGTGCTGAGTGCCTCCGATTTGGCCGCCGTTTCGATCTCATCGCCCCACATCATCCTGGCAATCGAGGGGGCCGACTTCATCGGGAAAGATTTCTCCCGACTGGAAGAGGCATACCGACTGGGCGCTCGCCAGATCGGTATCGCGCATTTCATCGACAGTTCCTTCGCCGACATACGAAGCGCACCGCCCAGATTAGGCGGGCTTTCGCCCCTTGGCAGGACATTTAT
>JBIKTA010000038.1:0-10329 GCA_044348315.1 Burkholderiaceae bacterium
AACGCCCGCAAATACGGTCGGCGCCATGAAGCTGACTGATCCCTTGCCCTGATGGCCAAATCCGATGCCAGGCGACGACTTGGCTGCAGCGACCAGGTCGGACAGGGTGCGCCAGGGCGAATCCGCACGGACGACGAGCATTTGAGGGGCCATTTGCCAAGCGATGATCGGAACCAGATCCTCGGTCTTGTAATTGATCGGCTGGATCAGCGGCGTCGTCGAGAACGCGCCCTGATAAAAGTGGCCAATGGTGTAGCCATCCGCGGGAGCCTGGGCGAGATGCGCGCCTGCAATCGTCTGGGCTGCCCCGGGACGGGCATTGACCACCACCGGCGTGTTGAGCGCCTTGGACAACAGCTCCGCCATCCGGCGAACCGACAGGTCAGTCTGGCCCCCGGTTGCAAAGCCGTGTATCAGTGTGATGGGTTTCGAGGGATAGTCCTGGGCCTGGAGCTGCGGGCTGATGGTCGAAGCGAGTCCGAACGCCACAGCCGGCAGCACACTGGCGATAAAGCACTTCATGTAGAACCTCCTCATCGTGATTGATCGGACGGGACAGAGACCACAGCTCTCCGACGGTAGGCGGAAAGCTGTCCGCCACGCATGACCTTGCCAGGCAAGGGATGACCCACGATCTCCTGGGCCTCCCGGGCAATATCGACGATGCGGTCGAGATCAATGCCAGTCTCGACACCCATCTCAGCACAGAGGTGCACCAGATCCTCGGTTGCAATATTGCCCGGGGCATCCTTGAAGCCGGCATACGGGCAGCCGCCCAAGCCCGCAACGGCTGCGTCGAAATCGTCGACGCCCATTTCCATAGCCGCGATCGCGTTGGCCAGTCCCAACCCGCGGGTGTCGTGGGGTGCAGATTGATGCGGTGCGCAGGCCATTGACTGCGGACCTCACCCACCAGCCTGCGGATGGAATTGGGGTTGGCCCAGCCCATGGTGTCGGCCAGCTGGATCAGATTGACGGGCAGCTGATGCTCGTTTGCGAGATCCATCAGGCGATCGATCAAACTCACGACGTGGGCGGGCTCGATATCACCCTGGTAATTGCAGCCGAATGCCGCCATCACACCAATCTCGGTGATCGGCACCTGCCACTCGCGGGCGGCCTCGATGCGCTCGACCGCCTCCGCGAGCGTTTCATCGATGCTGCGGTTGGTGTTCTTGCGCGAGAAGGTTTCGCTGGCGGTGACGCTCAATTTTCCGAGCACCGTGAGCTTGCCCGTCTTCAACGCCCGCACCATCCCCTGACTATTCAGGTAGATGCCCGTGTAGATCGTACCGGGCCGGGTCTGTATGCCCGCCACGACCTCCTCAGCGTCGGCCATCTGAGGGACCCACTTGGGGCTGACGAAGGACGTCACCTCAATCTCAGGGAATCCGCACTCCGACAGGCGATCGATCAGACGAATCTTGTCCGCCGTCGGAACCGGATTCTTCTCGATTTGCATTCCCTCACGGGGCCCGACCTCATGGATGTCGATGCGCTTGGGCAGGCTCATTGCAATGTCCCGGTCTCCAGGTTTATTATTTGCACTGCGAATAATCTACTCGCAGTAGTTCAATACAGTATAGGATTTCTTCTTGGTCTCGCGCAACGATTCTTCGTCAAGGGTTATCGGTAGGGTGCGACACCGCATACATGGGGCGAGCGACACCGACGCTGGGCCTGCTCACGACCGGCAGTTCGTGACGGCCCTGGCGCGCGGCCTGCAGGTGCTTGCATGTTTTTCGTCAGAGCGACCGGAGTTGTCAGGGTCGGAGATCGCTCAACTGACCCAACTCCCCCAGCCCACCGTTTGGCGGCTCTGCCACACCATGATCCAGCTCGGCGTATTGGTCAGGCTGCCGGGAGATCTGATGCGCCCGGGCCTGGCCGCCTTGAGATTGGGCAGCAGCGCACTCGCCGGGCTGGATACCGTAGACCTGGCGCGACCGGCCATGCAGGCGCTTGCCGATGGATACCACGCCGCCTGTGGCCTGGCAGTGCGACAGGGCATGCAAATGGTGATGATCGAGCGCTGCCATGGCGATAACCCCCTGCTCACCAACTTGCGCCGCGGCTCGACGGTACCGATCGCCACGTCGGGGCTCGGTTGGGCCTTTCTCGCCGGGCTGGATCCCGGCGCCCGTCGCAGCCTGATCGCAGAGATCAATATCGTCGACCCGGCGCGCTGGGCGCTCGCACGGATGCCGTTCAAGCTCGCGCTGAGCGAATTCGATCAGCACGACTACATCGTCAACTCCGGCATCTTTCACCCCGATTACCACACGGCAGCGGTGACCGTGCGCGATCGACAGGGTGCCGTGCGCTTCGCCCTGAACTGTGGCGCGCCACTCAGCACCTTGTCAGCGGAGCAGCTGCGAGACGAGGTCGCCCCCAGGCTGCTGACCCTTGCTGCTCAATTGGAGGAAGCGATCGCGATGGAGCCGGACCGACAAGATCAGGCAACAAACTGACGCCCGTCAGATCCGGAACACCGGCCGCCAGCCCGAGCCCTCCCGGTCGGCCGCAACGATGTCGCCCATGGCAGTCCAGACGCCCAAAGACGCACTGATCACCACCTGATGGGTGACCAGCATCCAGGCCTGCGGTCCTTCAAATGAGGAGAGCCCGTCCATCAGGGCGCGCATCTGCGCGGGCTGCTGCCTGGGATCAGCAAAAAAGGAATCGAGTGCCGGCCACGGCTCGACCCGACCGAAGGCGAGCCGCGCCGTATCGAGACAACGGCACCACCGACTGCTTCGCACCTGCGCGAACTCGATCCCGGCGGCACGCAAACGTTCGCCCGTCTGACGGGACCGGATACGGCCCTCAGCCGAGAGATTGCGCTGCGTTCCACATTGGTCAAGCCTGAATCCAGGGGGATCCCCCACCCCGGGTTCGGTTTGTTCATGGCGCATCATCAGGATCATCGGCCGCCGCGCAAGCTGCTGGGCCGCGGCCGACGCATCGAGTCTGGGCAAGTCGCCAGAAGCCCAGGTCGACCGAGCCGGCGCCAGCGCCCAGGTCGCGGCGAGCCCGGCCGCTGACAGAACGGTTCGACGGGCGCGGTCCATCATGTCCAGTCCCTCAGCCGCTCGATGTCGCGCCGCGAACGCTTGGTGGGCCGCCCGCCCTCGATCGCGTGCGCGGGTTCGGGCGCGAGTCGTCTCGACTCGGCGCGCGCCGCGCGGTCAGCGATCGACTGCGCGGTTTCCTGATAGAGCGCCTGCGCCTGCGGCGCGGGCCCACGCTGGGTGGCAAGCCCCATCACGGCGATCTCGCGTTTCAGTTCACCGATCTCGATTTCGACACGATCGCCGACGTGTACGGCTCGCGCCACCTTCACGCGGGCCCCGTCGATCTTGACGCGCCCCTGCTCGATGGCGAGTTGCGCCAATCCTCGCGTCTTGAAAAAACGCGCCGCCCAGAGCCATTTGTCGATACGTAGCGGATCCATCTGAAAGCTGCCGAAAATGAAAGCAATATGCACGGAAATCGTCGATCGGCCCGCAAATCGGTGAAAATCCCAGCCTATCCATGCTTGGGCCGACAGCCCGCACACGGGTGTTTGACCCGCCTCAAATCAGACGGACGCGCCGATGCCGGTACCCCTGAAAGAACGCTATTTCGAAGACTACACCGCTGGCGAACGCCATGAACTCGGCGCGCACCCGGTGACCGAGTCGGACATCGTCAGCTACGCTCGCCGATTCGACGCTCAGGCGTTTCACCTTGATCCGCTTGCAGCGCAGCAGTCGATCTATGGCGGCCTGATCGCAAGCGGCTGGCACACCGGCAGCATCATGATGAAACTGCTCGCCGAACACTTCATTTCCCCATACTCGAGCATGGGTTCGCCGGGGGTGGACGAGGTCCGCTGGCCCAGGCCGGTGCGGCCCGGTGATGTGCTGCGCCTGCGGGTCACCGTGATCGACAAGCGGCGCTCGGTGAGCAAACCCGACCGCGGGCTGCTCAGGCTCAGGCAGGAATGCGTGAATCAGCGCGGCGAAGTCGTCATGAGCCTCACGGCCATGATGTTCTGCCGCTGCCGTAGCGCCCCCACAAAAACCGTCATTTGAAAGGGGCTCCCGCCTCGATCATCTGCTGCAGCCCGCTGCCGGATCTGGAATCACTCAGGCTTCATGCCTGCCTTGCGAGCGACCTCACCCCAGCGGCGATAGTTGTCTTCGACAAGCGTCTGCCCCTCTTTGGGGGTGGTGTTGCTCGCCGGCTTGACGCCCGCCTTGAGCAGTTTTTCGCGGACGTCTGCGCGACTGAGCGCGGCATTGAGTGCGCGGTTGAGCGTGGCAATGGCGCTCGGCGGGGTGCCGGCAGGTGCCTGCAGGACATGCCAGCCCGTGACATCGACGGCCAAGCCCTGCTCGATCAGGGTCGGAACCGTGGGTGCGGTGTCCTCGCGCTGGGCGCTCGTCACGCCCACGAGCTTCACGCGGCCGTCGGCAGCATAGGGCACGGCAAGCGACAGCGGCGCAACCATGGCTTCGACCTGCCCCCCCATCAGGGCCATGATGGCAGGCGCCGAGCCCTTGAAGGGCACGTGGACCAAATCGATCCCGGCAGATTGCTTCAATTGCTCCATCGCGACCTGCGACAGGCTGCCGTTGCCCCAGGAACTGAAGTTCAGCTTGCCCGGGTTCTGCTTGGCATACGCCACGAAGCCCGAGACATCATTGGCCGGAAGCTTAGGCGCAAGCACCAGCGCGAAAGCGAAGGTATCCACCACGCCGATGCTGGTAAAGTCCTTGATCGGATTGTAGGGCAGCGACTTGCGAAGCACTGGGTTGAGCGCGTGGGTCTCGGTCACCGACACGAACAGCGTGTAGCCATCAGGCGCTGCACGCGCGACGAACTCGGCGCCGATCGCGCCATTGGCGCCGGCCCGGTTGTCAATGACAACGCTTTGCTTGAGCGCCTCGCCCATGGCCTGGCCAACGATACGATTGACGATGTCAACGTTTCCACCCGGCGCAAAGCCGATGACGATGCGCACCGGTCGATCCGGGAACGCCGCGGCCGGTGTCGCAAAGCCCACACAGGCGAGTAACGATAGCGCGATCAGGTTTCTGATTTTCATGACGGATCTCCTCATTGGGACAGCAAGCTGCCGTAACCTTGGATTTTTGCCTTCGAACCCGCCACGCGCAGCGCATTCCACATGCAGGCGCTGGCGCTGGAGATCACCGGCTTGCCGAGTTCGCGCTCGAGCTTGCCAAGGACCTCGATGGTGGGCATGCCCAGGCCGCTCATGAACGCGGCTTGCGCGGTCGGGGTATCGACCTGCCGCGCCAACTGCTCGGCGCGCTCGGGCGTCTCCTCGTAAATGTTGTGCACATTCGGCAGACTGCCCCATGACACGACCTCGAACCCGTTGGCCTCCAGAAAGGCCTTGGATTTCAGCGTCGCCTCGGGGCTATAAGGGGTGCCCAGCGCGATCCGCTGTGCACCCAGGTGGCGCAAGGCGAGCAGCACACTGCCAAATGCGGTGATGAAGGGGATGCCGCTCGCACGGGTGAGGCGCTCGACCAGCGCCGCCTCGCCTTCCCTCCCAAGGGTATAGCTGGTTGCGGTGTGCGCCATGACGATCACCGCAGGCTTGACCAGCGCCATCAGTTCGACGTTTTCATCGAGGTGTGCGATATGGCTGCGGTTGCGCTCCTCCTGACCCTCGTGCGAGCCCGTCACACCGCCCGCGGTCATGCGATGGAAGTGCACACTGACGCCCGGGGGCGCGAGGCGGATCATCTCGCCTTCGACGACCGGATTGCCGGGTGGAACAAGGAAGCCGAGTCGCAGCGATGCAGTCATGGGCGATAGATCCGGTGAAGGGGGCCAACCCCGAGCAATATCACGGCCGGTCCTGCTGCGTCAATCTTGCGGGCCCTCGGGGGCGCCGCGACAGCCCCTCGATCGGCTGCTCGACCCAGCGGTACATGAACCAGGAAAGCGGTATCGCGGCGAGCCATGCGATCGCCGCGGCGATCAGCGCAGCCTGCAGATCGCCCGCGAAGTAACGCTGATAAAGCGCATTCACCAGAATCGCGAACGGAAAGTGGATCAGGAATAGCGAATAGGCGCTGCGGCCCAGCCTCTCCACCAGCCACGCGGCCAGCCGGCCGAAGCGGTAACGGACCAGCGCCCGATCGAAGCGGGCACCCGCACCGCCTGCGAGCCACAGTATGAGAGACGCGGCGATAAAGGCCACCGCAGGCCGAATAGCCGGCTCGATCAGCCAGGCCATAGCCGCGACCACGAGGATCGCACCCGCAACCCGCCGCTCGAAGCGCTGCAGAGAGGTTTCGTCTGCGGACGGACAGGCATTCGATCGGGACAGGCGCTCCACCGCCAGGCCGAGCGCAAACGAGCCAAAAAAATAGAACGGCGTAATGTCCCAGCCGGGGTTTCGATTGAAGACGAGTTGGGCCATCGCAGCCAGCGCAAACACCCCGACCCACCATGTCCGCCACAGCCGAGCGCCATCCGGCCTCCAGCAGGCGCACAGCCAGAGGCTGGTCATCACCAGCACATGAAGCTGGAAGTCAATGCTCACGTACCAGGCGCCCGCGCTCAGGGCCTCGACGCCCAGATAGTCATAGAGTCCGGTCAGGTGGGCCAAAACGCTCTTCAGATCGGGCGGCTGCGTCACCCAGTCCGCCGAACCGATCCAGACCCGCGCGGGCCAAGAGGCCGCGACCGCCATCGCCATCGCCAGCACAAACGGCACGAACAGTCGGAGATACCGACGCATGAGGCCCCGCAAGAGCACCCACACCTGCGAGGAAGGCGCAGCCGGCAGGCTCCTGGCCACGAGATACCCACTCATCACCAGAAACACCTGCACCGCAATCCGCGCGTAGTCAGCGAGCCAATCGATCACGCCGGGCCAGTCACGACCGATGCGTTCGGCAATCGGCCCGTAAAACGCCAGGTGGTGCAGAACGATCATCTGCGCGGCCACGGCGCGAATCAGGTCGAGCCAGACCACGCGCGGCGCAGGCAGACTCATATCGGATGAAGCCTGCCGGTGAGGACCGTACCCGCGTCAGCGGGGCAAATCCGAGGATCCCATCAGGTACTCATCGACCGCGCGAGCGCATTGACGTCCCTCGCGAATTGCCCAGACGACCAGGGACTGACCCCGGCGCATGTCACCTGCAGCAAAGACACGCGGCACATTGGTCGTATAGCAGCCCTCGCCGTCGGTCGTAGCCCTGGCATTGCCACGACCATCACAATCGACCCCGAAGGATTCGAGTACCGAGCCCACCGGCGACACAAACCCCATAGCAAAGAGCACCAGGTCGGCGGGCACTTCAAACTCAGAGCCCGGCACTTCGCTCATCTTCATCTGGCCGCTCGCAGGGTCTTTCTGCCACTGCACGCGCGCCGCCAGCACTGCGCGGACACGACCCTCGCCATCATCCAGAAACGACTTGGTCGTTACCGCCCAGTCGCGTTCGCAGCCTTCCTCATGCGAAGACGAGGTGCGCATCTTGTAGGGCCAGAACGGCCAGGTGAGCGTGCGATCTTCAACCTCGGGTGGCTGCGGCATCAGCTCGAATTGTGTGACCGATGCGGCGCCTTGCCGGTTGCTGGTGCCCACGCAGTCTGAGCCGGTATCGCCCCCGCCGATCACCACCACCCGCTTGCCGGCGGCGAGGATCTGCTCAGCGACCGAATCGCCAGCGACCACCTTGTTCTGCAGCGGCAGGAAATCCATCGCAAAGTGCACGCCCGAAAGACTGCGACCGGGCACTGGGAGATCGCGTGGTTGCTCGGCACCCCCCGAGAGCACGACGGCATCGAACTCGGCAAGCAGCTCGTCCGGAGTCACGGTCTGGCTCGACCAGTTGGTCACCGGCTCGGTAAAGGCCGCGCCGCTCACGAGTACACCGGTACGAAACTCGACCCCTTCGGCCTCCATCTGCTCGACACGGCGGTCGATATGGGATTTTTCGAGCTTGAAGTCGGGGATGCCGTAGCGCAGGAGCCCGCCGATCCGGTCATTCTTCTCGAGTACGGTCACGCTGTGGCCGGCCCGCGCGAGCTGCTGGGCACAGGCGAGTCCGGCCGGCCCCGAGCCCACGACGGCGACGCGTTTACCGGTTCGCGAGGCGGGCGGCTGGGGCTCGACATACCCCATCGCCCAGGCCTTGTCGATGATTGCGTGCTCGATCGACTTGATGCCGACCGGATCGTTGTTGATGTTGAGCGTGCAGGCCGCCTCACAGGGCGCCGGGCATACACGGCCGGTGAACTCGGGAAAATTGTTGGTCGAGTGGAGCGTGTCGATCGCCTCGCGCCAGCGACCGTTGTAGACCAGGTCGTTCCAGTCGGGAATGATGTTGTTGACCGGGCAGCCGGACTGGCAAAAAGGGATGCCGCAGTCCATACAGCGTGCGCCCTGCCGGGACGCTTCCTCATCGCTCAGATGAATCACAAATTCCCGATAGTGATGCACCCGCTCGGCTGCGTCTTCGGCGGCTTCCTGCAGACGCTCGAATTCAAGAAATCCGGTTAACTTGCCCATCTGATGACACCCATAAGAAAAAGTGATGCTTGATCAAACATGGCCTGCAAAGCGCTTCAAACACAAGTCGATCAGGCCGGCATGCGGGCGGGCTGAACCGCCTTCGCACTCACCTTGGACGACAGCGCGCGGCGATACTCATGCGGGAAGACCTTGACGAAGCGCCCCCGGGCTCGTTCCCAGTCATCGAGCACGGTCCGGGCCGTCTCGCTGCCCGTCAGTCGGAAGTGCTTTTCGATCAGCCCCTTCAAGATGATCTCGTCACACTCGCCGCGGTGCCAGGTCGCAGGCTCGGTCTGCTCGAGTTGCTCGGCCGTGCTCATCACGCGCTCGAGACCGACCATCGCCAGGTTGCAGTGCTGCTCGAAGCGCCGATCGGGGTCGAACACATAGGCCACGCCACCCGACATCCCCGCGGCGAAATTGCGCCCGGTCGCGCCCAGCACGACCACGGTGCCGCCCGTCATGTACTCGCAGCCATGGTCGCCCGTGCCCTCGACCACCGTCGTAGCGCCTGAATTGCGCACGGCAAAGCGCTCGCCAGCGACCCCACTGAAAAAGGCCTCACCCTCGATCGCACCATAAAGAACGGTGTTGCCGACAATGATGTTTTCGTCCGAACGCCCACGAAAGTCGTTGGTCGCGCGAACGATCAGCCGTCCTCCTGAGAGACCCTTGCCGACATAGTCGTTGGCCTCACCCACCAGGTCGAGTGTGACACCCCGAGCGAGAAATGCCCCGAAGCTCTGACCCGCCGTACCGTTGAGTTGGACATGGATCGTGTCATCCGGCAGGCCGTCATGGCCAAGACGGCGCGCGATGGCACCGGACAACATGGTGCCGACCGCGCGGTTGACGTTACGAACCGGCAGGATGAACGAAACCTTTTCGCCGCGTTCGAGCGCGGGCCGTGCGAGCTCGAGCAATCGCTGATCGAGCGCATGCTCGAGTCCGTGGTCCTGAACGGCGATCTGGCGGCGTGGTACCTCGGCAGGCACCTGCGGCTGATGGAAGATGCGTGCGAAATCGAGGCCTCTCGCCTTCCAGTGAGCGATACCCTTCCTCATGTCGAGCAGGTCGGCGCGGCCGATCAATTCATCGAAATGCCGCAAGCCCAGCTGAGCCATCAGCTGCCGCACTTCCTCGGCCACAAAGAAGAAGTAGTTGACCACATGCTCGGGCTTGCCCTGAAAGCGCTTGCGCAGCACCGGATCCTGGGTGGCCACGCCGACCGGGCAGGTATTCAGGTGGCACTTGCGCATCATGATGCAGCCCTCGACCACGAGCGGCGCGGTGGCAAAACCGAACTCGTCCGCACCGAGCAGCGCACCGATCACGACATCGCGCCCGGTCTTCATCTGGCCATCGGCCTGGACGCGGATCCGCCCGCGCAGCCCGTTGAGCACCAGCGTCTGCTGGGTCTCGGCCAAGCCCAGCTCCCAGGGCGTGCCGGCGTGCTTGATCGATGAGAGCGGCGAGGCGCCGGTGCCGCCATCGTGGCCGGCGATCACGACATGATCCGCCTTGGCCTTCGCCACACCCGCAGCCACCGTCCCGACCCCCACTTCAGAGACAAGCTTCACTGAGATGGAGGCTCGCTCGTTGGCGTTCTTGAGATCGTGGATCAGTTGCGCGAGGTCCTCGATCGAGTAGATGTCGTGGTGCGGCGGGGGGGAGATCAGCCCAACGCCCGGTACCGAATAACGGAGCTTGCCGATGTAGTCGGTCACCTTGTGGCCCGGCACCTGCCCGCCCTCGCCGGGTTTTGCGCCCTGCGCCATCTT
>JBIKTA010000460.1:0-3084 GCA_044348315.1 Burkholderiaceae bacterium
CTTTCGCGAAGGCGACCGGGTGTGGGTGGCGTGCCGACTGCCCTGTGAGCGCTGCGAATTCTGCCTGACGGGCCGGGACAATCTCTGCGAGCGCGGCGGTTATTTCGGCATGGACATCCCAGGCGGTTACGCCGAGTTCGTCAAGGTGCCTTTACGTTCACTCAATCTGCTGCCCAATCACCTGAGCTTCGAAGACGCAGCGGCGAGCCAGATCGCGTTCGGCACGGCCTGGCATGTGCTGATCAATCGCGGGGGCTTGCGCGCCGGGCACACCGTACTCATCCAGGCGGCGGGCTCGGGCATCGGGAGTGCTGCCGTGCAGGTGGCCCGCCTGGCCGGTGCACGCATCATCGCAACCGCAGGCAGCGACGCCAAGCTTGAACGGGCGCGCGGGCTCGGTGCCGACGAATTGATCAACTACACCCGCGAACCGGAATTCGACCAGAAGGTGCTCGAACTCACCCAGGGTCGGGGCGTGGATGTGGTGATGGAGCACATTGGCGGCGAGGTCTTCACGCGCAGCCTGGCCTGTCTTCGGACCGATGGCACGATGGTCACCGTGGGCGCGCACGCGGGCGAGGTGGTGCCGCTTGACATCATCCCGTTCTTCAGACGACAACTGCGACTGGTGGGCTCCAAGAATGCGAGCCTGGCTGAGCTGCGCGAAGTGATGACGATGGTCGCGGATGGGCGTCTGAAGCCCGTGATCCACGCCACCTTTCCGCTGGAGGAGGCCGCGCAGGCTCACCGCGCAGTCGGTTCGCGAGAGCTGTTTGGCAAGGTGCTGCTGAAGCCCTGAGCACCGCCCATACGAGAGCCGCCAGAGCACGCGGTGGGCGCCGCGCTCGGGTCGATTCGGTTCCTCCTCAGCGGTCGCCGGAAAAATCGTGCCGCAACTCGCCCAGACCCGCAAACTGCCGAACGTGCTCGATCATGGGATGGGGCGGGCGCGTGTAGAGCTGTTGCCGGCTCGGCCCAGCACCCGTGGCGCGCGCGATCCTGACCATATAGGCGGCGTGATGGAACATCACGCCCAGACTGTCCATGACCGGCACCTCGCCGCGCGCCTTGAGCCGACCGCGACGCACCAGAAACTCGTTCAACACCCCATCGGCCGGGATGACGAGGTCAGCGCCCTGCGCGATCACCCGGTCACACGCGGCATCGAAACGCGCCTCGATGGCCTGGGCGGTCTGCTCATCGGCTTCGAGTGCAAACTCGTCGATCGGAGGGTCGAGCGCCACCGCCCCGGCAAAACGCCGCTCCAGACCGTAGGCATGGATCATGTCGGAATAGTCCTCGGACTGATCGGCGCACAGCGTCACCATCCCGAAGCGCCGGGCGAGTGAGCAGGCGGTGAGCGCACAACTCTCACCCAGCGAAACCACGGGGATCCCGACCACGGAGCGCGCTGCCCTGAGCCCGGGGTCGAAGAAACATCCGATCGCCATTGCATCAAAGCCCTGCTGCTCGGCGACCATCGCCGCATCGGCAATCTGCAATTCCTGAACCGCAGCAACGTAGCGATGGCGGATCGCATCGATGGGCGCACAACCAGGCACGTACGTCCCCGGCCGCAGACCATGAACACGCACCTCGGCCTCGTCGCCCATGACCCGCCGGGCATGTTCGGTCAGTGTCCGGTGATAAACCGGCATGACACCGAGATCAGTGAAACTCTGATGCCAGATCCTGATCATTGCATGACTCCCTCAACGCCGCCGCAGGAAAGCGACCGACGCGCGCGCAATCCGATCGGCGTGCGTCTCGGTGGCATCGAAACCCGCGCCTTCGAGTTTCAACAAATCGCCCTGGCTCAAGAGCGCGCGCATGGCCTCGCCCTGCTCGCCCAGATGCCTCTCCTCCGGCACCCGGCACTCGATGACGAGGCTGGGCACCTTGACCTGCCGCAGGGTTGCCGCGAAGTCGAAATCGAAATTCATCTGATAAATTGTCCGGATCGAGCGTCGGCACTGGATCATCTCGATCATCCTCGCTTCCTGCCCCCGCAGCGCCTCGTCACTGATCTGGCCCCCCGTCATCAAGGCCGGATCGAACCACGTCGCAGCCATCGCGGTGAAATCCGCCGTCCAAGTGCGCAAGCGATGCGATCCGTCCGCGCTGTCCGGATACTGTCCCATATGCCGGCTGACAACTGTCATGATCGCGGCGTTACGCGCCTTGCGCCCCACGACCAGGCTGTGGGTCATGCCGATCAGCACGGTTTTTCGGACCCTGGTCGGGGCCAATGCTGCCATCGCTGCTGCGATCTTGTTCCCGGTATGGAAGCCCAGGACATCGGCCGTTTCGATCCCCAGAGCATCCATAAGCTCAAACATGCTGCGGGCAAGCGTCTGCATCGATGCGCCGTCGGGCAAGGGATCGGAGAGGCCAAAACCAAAAGTATCGGGCGCAACACAGCGATAGCGGTCGGACAGGCGCGCGATCAGCGGGGCGTAACTCCAGCCCGAGCGTGGCGTTTCGTGCAGCATGAGGAGCGGTGGGCCACTGCCCTGTTGGTAGCAGTGAAAGCGGCCGGAAGGGGTCTGCACATAGTCGCGCTTGATCATCGTGGCATCCTGGCGAACAGGTGCAGTCGAATGTAACATGCCCTAAACCCACGCTGGAAAACATCAACGACATGAACACAAGCGCTCTCCAGGAAGCCACGTATCACGCCGGTTTGCTCTTCGAATGGGCCGCCGCAGCCATCGCGGGTCCGATTCCGGATTCGGTCCGAAGACGTGCCGCCATCATCCTCGCCGATGACATCGGGGCGATGGTCGTGGGCTCGCAGGAGCCCCAGGTCAGACTGGCGCAGGAGCGCTACCTGCGTCGAGCCTCCGGGCAAGGCGAGGCAACCGTCTTCGCGGCGGGCGCTCCGCGCATCGATCGAGCCGGTGCGGCCTGCGCAAATGGCATGGCCATCACCTGGTGCGAACTGGACGAAGGCTTTCGCAACGCTTCGTGTCACGCGGGTGCCTACACCTTGCCAGCGCTGCTGGCCGAGGCCGAGGCCCTGGGTCGCAGCGTCGACGAGGTGGTCCGTGCGCTCGCCGTCGCCTACGAGGTGACGGCCCGGTT
>JBIKTA010000039.1:0-10296 GCA_044348315.1 Burkholderiaceae bacterium
ACTCGAGACCGCGTGGACAAGTGGCGAAGAGCGGACGCGGGGAATCGAAGGAACCGGGGACCTGAAGCATCAGAAGGGCTTTACGACCACAAGGATCACGGTGACGAGGAGGCCTAGTACAGGGATTTCGTTGAACCACCTGAACCATACATGTGAGCGCTGGTTTCCGCCCTGACGGAACTGTCCAAGCAGCCGCCCGCAGACGTGATGGTAGGCCAGGAGCAGCACGACGATCAGGAGCTTTGCGTGCATCCAGCCATTGCCTGCGCCCAGGCCCACACCGTAGCCGAGCCAAAGCCACAGACCGAAAATCAGTGCCAGACCCATCAGGGGTTGCATGAAGCGCCAGAGCTTGCCCGCCATCAGCAGCAGCCGGTCGCGCTCCGGACCGGCTCCTTCGACCATCGCGAGGTTGACGTAGATGCGCGGCAGGTAAAAGAGCCCCGCAAACCAGCTCGTCACGAAGACGATATGCAGGGCCTTGACCCAGAGGTAGCCAGTGTCCATTGCTTCAGGTCCTGATCTGGCCCGTGCCCAGCACCACGTATTTGAGCGAAGTGAGCCCCTCGAGACCGACCGGGCCCCGCGCATGCAGCTTGTTGGTCGAAATCCCGATTTCGGCGCCTAGCCCGAATTCGAACCCATCGGCGAAACGGGTCGACGCGTTGACCATCACCGAGGAGGAGTCGACCTCGCGGATGAATCGCATCGCCCGGGTGTGGTCGTTGGTGATGATCGAGTCAGTGTGCTTGGAGCCGTAGCGCTCGATGTGCTCGATCGCTTCGTCCAGACCGCTCACTACCCGAATCGACAGGATGGGGGCCAGGTATTCGGTGCGCCAGTCTTCTTCGGTCGCCGGTATGCTGGCGATGCCCGAAGCGGCCAGGATCGAGCAGCTCGTTTCATCGCAGCGAAGCTCGACGCCTTTTTGCGCATAGATCCGCCCCAGAGGGGGCAGGACCCGTTCGGCGATGCCCTGGGCCACGAGCAGTGTTTCCATCGTGTTGCAGGGCGAATAGCGCTGAGTCTTGGCGTTGTCCGCCACGCGGACGGCCATGTCGAGTTCGGCCTGTTCATCGATGTAAACGTGACAGATGCCGTCCAGATGCAGGATCACGGGCACCCGCGCGTCGCGCGCCACCCGTTCGGTCAGCGACTTGCCCCCGCGTGGAACGATCACATCGATCCATTGTGTGGCCACCAGCATCGCACCCACCACCGCCCGATCGGTCGTCCCGACCACCTGGACGGCGTCGGCCGGCAGTCCGGCGGCCTCGAGGCCTGCGCGTACGATTGCGGCGAGCGCACGATTGCTGTGGATGGCCTCAGACCCCCCGCGCAGAATCGCCGCGTTGCCGGACTTGATGCATAGACCCGCCGCGTCGATCGTCACGTTGGGGCGCGACTCGTAAATGATGCCGATCACGCCGAGCGGCACCCGCATCTGTCCAACCTGGATACCGGAAGGACGATAACTGAGTCCTTCGATCGCACCGACTGGGTCGGGCAGCATTACGATCTGCTCGAGCCCGGCGGCCATCGCCTCGATCACCTTGGGTGTGAGCGCCAGCCGGTCGACGAAAGCGGGGTCGTGGCCGGCTGCGCGCGCTGCTTCGAGATCATGCGCGTTGGCTCGCACCAGTTCGGCGGCTCCGGCGCGAATCGCCCCGGCAATTTCCGTGAGGGCAAGGTTGCGGCTTGCGCCGGTCGAACGCGCCATGGCGCGGCTGGCCGAGCGGGCCCTCTGCCCCAGTTGGGCGAAGTCGTCGACGGGATTGGGGTGAGCGTCCTGCACGTCAGATGTCCGTTGCGAATTCGAGCCCGGAGAGTCCGAGCATGAGGTGTTCCAGCGCCTTCCAGGGATCGCCCGGAGAGGCACCTTTGACCATTCTATCGATCCGGGCGAGTCGCTGCAGCGCGGCGCGCAGTCGCGACACCGGAAGTCGTGATAGTGCCGAAGTGAACAGGCGCTCGCGCGGTCCGAATACCCTCGCCTGGCGCAGAATCGGCTGCAGGGGGCGACCCGCTGCGGCAGCCTCGTGCAGGCGCAGCAGCGCCCGGACCGCATCGGCCAGTGCCCAGACCAGAAGCGGCGCGGCCTCCCCTTCGGCCTGCACGCCTGCGAGCCCGCGCCGGCAGCGTGCGGCTTCAGCGCCGAGCATCGCATCGACCAGGCCAAAGGCATCGAAGCGTGCCACGCTCATGACAGCCGAACGGGCAGCCTGCGCAGGCAGTTCGCCTTGCGGGAACAGCAGGCCGAGCTTGCGGACCTCCTGGTGGGCGGCGAGCAGGTTGCCTTCCACCCGCTCGGCGATCCGTTCGAGCGTCTGCGCATCTGCCCGCTGACCTTGTGCGGCCAGCCGCGTCGCAATCCAGCGCGGCAACTCACGCCGGTCGACCGGATAGACCGCGACCACTGCACCCCGACGGTCGATCGCCGAGAACCACTCGGTTTCGGTGCTTGAGCGGTCCAGCCTGGGGCTCACGACCAGCAGTCGAACTGACTCGTCGAGACCGGCCAGGCAGGTCGCGATCGTCTCCCCGATCTCCTTGCCCGGTTTGCCGGCAAATCGCAGTTCGATGAGCTTTCGGGCGCCAAAGAGTGACATCGCGCCCGCTTCGGCGGCGAGCATCGCGGGCTTGAAGCTGCGGTCGACCTCGAACACGACCCGCTCCTCGAGTCCGGCTGCGCGGGCGGCCGATCGGACCCGGTCGCCGGCCTCGATGGCCAGCAGGGGCTCTTCGCCATGAATCCAGACGATTGGGGGCATGCCGCGGTCCAGCAGCGACTGGAGTGCATCAGGTTTGACTTGGGCCATGGGCTGAACGCGCGCTCAGCGGGGCGGCAGCGCGATCAGCCGCCGCAGCATCAGCTGAACCGCATCGGACTGCATTTCGCGGTAGAGCATTTCTTCTTCCTGCTGACGGGTCACCATCTCGATATCGCTGGAGGTGATCTCGCGCCGCAGCAGCAATTCCGTAGGTGCGAGCCATTCCCGACCCTTGGCGTCGAGGACGCGAAAGCGCAGCCGCAGCCTCAGCTGATACTCGCGCGGTCGGCCAGTGCTGGTGAAACCGACGATTTCTCGTTCGCGCGCCTCCTGGAGCACGATCAATTGTGCATCGGCCTCTTCGGGCCGATCGACGATCACGGTATCGCCGGTATTGCGCAGCAACGCCCGGAACTCCGAGCCCATCGCCGAATTCCGAGCGAAACTGCTGTAGAGCTTTCTGAAGGGCATCTGGCTCGAGGTGCGCAGCCGGAAGCCGCAGCCTGCGCTCACCAGCGCCGATGCGGGCAGTACCAGCCCCCAGGCGAGTAGCCGCGTGAGCTCGCGCCGGCGTCGCGCGGGCATGATCAGATCACCACATTGACCAGCCGTCCAGGCACGACGATCACCTTGCGCGCGGCTTGCCCCTGCGCATGGCGCGTGAAGGCCTCGCTGGTGACAGCCGCCTGTTCGATCGCCGCACGGTCGGCCTGCGCCGCCACCCTGATCGAGCCCCGGACCTTGCCGTTGATCTGCAGGACGAGGTCGAGCGTGTCTTGGTGCAGGGCCGCTTCGTCCACCTGGGGCCAGCCCGCATCGAGCAGGTCGCACGAGCGTGAGGCGAATCCGAGCGCCTCCCAGAGTTCATGCGTGACGTGGGGAACGATCGGATAGAGCACGCGGATCAGGACAGATAAGGCCTCGGCCGAAATGGCGACACCCTGCGGCGAGGTGGCAGGTCCGGCCGACTCGATGGCATTCAACATTTTCATGGCGGCCGAAACCACGGTGTTGTACTGCATCCGCTGGTAGTCGTAATCGGCCTGCCGCAGGATCGTGTGGATCTCGCGCCGCAGCGCCTTCTGATCGTCATCGAGTGCGGCGACTTCGATCTGCGGGTATCCAGCATTGAGCGCAGTATGGTGCGAGTGGGCGCAGGACCAGAGGCGCCGCAGGAAGCGGTAAGCCCCCTCCACGCCGGAACCCGACCATTCCAAAGTCTGTTCGGGTGGCGCTGCGAACATCACGAAGAGCCGCGCCGTGTCGGCGCCGTGCTGGTCGATCAGCGACTGCGGGTCGACACCATTGTTCTTGCTCTTGCTCATGGTACCGACGCCGCCGTAGTCGATCGCTGAGCCGTTGGATTTGAGTCGAGCGCCGATGATCGCGCCCTTGGCGTCATAAACGTTGTCAACGTCATCGGGCCAGAAGTACTCGATGCCGCCCTTTTCGTTTTTGCGTGAATAGATGTGGTTGAGCACCATGCCCTGGCAGAGCAGTCGCGTGAAGGGCTCGTCGAACTGAACCAGTCCGCGCGCGGGGTCGCCCGCGATCTCTCCATTGATGTCGCGCATCACCTTGGTCCAGAAGCGCGCGTAGAGCAGGTGCAGGACCGCGTGCTCGATGCCGCCGATGTACTGATCCATCGGCATCCAGTAATCGTTGCGCCCGTCAACCATCGCCTCATGGTTGTCCGGCGAGCAGTAGCGCATGTAGTACCAGGACGAGTCGATGAAGGTATCCATCGTGTCGGTTTCGCGGCGAGATGGCTTGCCGCATTTCGGGCAGGCGCAGCGCAGGAAGCGCTCGTCCTTGTTGAGCGGGTTGCCGCTGCCATCCGGCACCAGGTCATCGGGCAAGACCACCGGCAGTTGTTCATAGGGGACCGGAACCGCGCCGCAGTCCTCGCAATGAATGATGGGGATCGGTGTGCCCCAGTAGCGCTGGCGAGAGATTCCCCAGTCGCGCAGTCGCCAGGTGGTTTTTTTCTCGCCGAGGCCCTTTTCCGACAGCATCTGAGCGACCCGGTCGACTGCCGCTACGTACCCGAGACCATCGAGTTCGCCTGAATTGACGCAGACGCCGTGCTGTTTGTCGGCGTACCAATCCTGCCAGCCGGTGGTCTCGAACGGCTCAGAGGGGCGAGCGGAGGCATGCTGGGGGTCGATCGCGATGACCTGACGGATCGGCAGATCGAATTTGAGGGCAAAGGCGAAATCGCGTTCGTCGTGGCCCGGCACGCCCATCACCGCACCGTCCCCGTAGCTGATGAGCACGTAGTTGCCCACCCAGACGGGTACCTGCTCGCCGGTGAGCGGATGCTCGACGGTGAAGCCGGTCGGACGTCCGTCCTTTTCGCGCGTGGCGAGTTCGGCCTCGGTGACCCCTCCCTGCTTGCATTGCTCGATGAATTCGGCAAGAGCGGAATCCCGAGCGGCGGCGGCCAGGGCAATCGGGTGCTCGGGGGCGACGGCCACGAACGTCACACCCATGATCGTATCGGGGCGCGTCGTGAAGACGTACATCCGACCTTCGCCGATCAACTCGCCCGATTCGCCGCGGATCTGATGCGGAAACGCAAAGCGGATGCCGCTGGAGCGACCGATCCAGTTTTCCTGCATCAGTTTGACCCGCTCGGGCCAGCCCAGGCCGCCGAGTTCGGCCAGCAACTGGTCCGCATAACGCGTGATGCCCAGGTAGTACATGGGGATCTCGCGCTTTTCGACCACCGCGCCCGATCGCCAGCCCCGCCCGTCGATCACCTGTTCATTGGCGAGCACGGTCTGGTCGACCGGATCCCAGTTGACCGTTCCGGTCTTGAGGTAGGCGATCCCGCGCTCGAGCATTTTCAGGAACAGCCACTGGTTCCACTTGTAGTACTCGGGCGAGCAGGTCGCAACCTCCCGGCTCCAGTCGATTGCAAGACCCATCGCCTGCATCTGCTTCTTCATGTACGCAATGTTGTCCCAGGTCCAGCGCGCGGGCGCGACCTGGTTTTTCATCGCGGCGTTCTCGGCAGGCAGGCCGAAGGCGTCCCAGCCCATGGGCATCAGGACGTTGTAGCCCTGCATGCGCAGCTGGCGGTACATCACGTCGTTGATCGTGTAGTTACGGACGTGGCCCATGTGAAGCTTGCCCGAGGGGTAGGGCAGCATCGAGCACGCGTAATACTTGCCTTTGGGAAAACGTGGGTCGTTCTCGACGGCTCGGTAGGCGTCGATCGATGTCCAGTGGTGTTGCGCGGACCGTTCGATCGCGCTGGCGTCGTACTTCTCTTGCATGGCGGGGGGCGTAGGCTGGAAAAGGCGAAAGTGTACCGGGTCGCACCCGCGCTGGGCGGCTCGTGGGATCCCGGCTGGGGGGATCCCACGATTTGCCATCGGTCCGGACAATTCGGTTAAATTACCACTCCCAACCAAAGCTGACCGCAGGTTTGTCAATTGAGCAACGCTGCTCGACCCACTGATCTCAAGGAAGCACCGGCCGGTTCGGCGATTCTTCGGGCGTTTCGCGTGCTCGATGCCATCACGGAACGCCCAGAAGGGGTGACACTTGCCGAGTTGTGTCGGGCGGTGGGTCTACCCAAACCCACCGTGTTTCGCATCCTGTCGACGCTCGAGCAGGACGGACTGGTCGCCCGCGAGCCTGGGCAGCGGCGCTTCCTCGCCGGTACCCGGCTGGCGAGATTGGCCGGCAGTGTCTTGATTGGTTCGCCCCAGCGGGCCGCCCGGCGTGCCATCCTAGAGGAGCTGGTCGAGACCGTGGGCGAGACCTGCAATCTGACGGTTCCAAACGGCCACGAGGTGCTCTATCTCGATCGGGTCGAGGCGGAGCCGCGTCCCGGCCAGCGCGTGCGGCAGGGTTCGAGCTTGCCGCTTTATGCAGCGGCAACGGGCAAGTTATTCCTGAGCGAAATGCCCTCTCGCGCCCGTGAGCGCTTTACCCGACAGGTGCCGCGGGTGCCCTACACGTCCCACACGCTGGTCGAGTGCGCGGCGCTCGAGAAGGATTTGTGCCAGATCAGACGGCGGGGGTATGCCACCGATCAGGAGGAATATCTGCCGGGGCGCTGCTGCGTGGCTGTTGCGGTACGGGCGTCGGACAGCCGGATCGTTGCGGCGTTGTCGGTCGAGGCAGCCGTCGGGCGCACGCCTCTGTCCGAGCTCGTCGAGTTCCTGCCCCAGCTCACGAGCGCTGCTGAGGCGATCGCGGGGACGATGGAGGTGTGAGGGCCTGAGCCGGACGGGCTTGGCCGCGCGGTGTGAGCGCAGAAAGGCCAGTGGCCACGTTCAAATGGCCGCCTCACTGCGAAGGGCAAGGATGCGATCACGATCAAATCCGAGTTCTGCGAGGATCGCATCGGTGTGCTCGCCCAGCGCTGGGACAGGGTCCATTCTCGCTTCGTCCATGCCCGGGGGCAGCCAGCTCCGAATCGGACCCTTGGGCGTTTGCACGTCGCGCCAGCGTGAGCGGGCCGCCAACTGAGGGTGCGCCCAGAGGTCGGCGATATCGTTCACCTGTCCGAAAGCGATGTGGGCCTTCTCGAGCAACTCGATCACCTGCTCGGCAGAATGCCGCGCGAACGCGCTTTCGATGAGCTGATGAACGCGCTCGCGCGCGGCCAGTCGTTTGGCATTGCCTCTGAACTCGGGATCGTCCGCCAGGCTCGGCTCGCCCAGCACCATGCTGCAGAAAGAGGCCCACTCCCGCTCGTTCTGAACCGCCAGCATGACGGTGCGACCGTCACCGCATCGAAAGGGCCCGTAGGGACAAATTGCTGCGTGACGAGCGCCCGCCCGGGGTGGGGGCGGAGCGCCGTCGTATCCGTAGTAGAGCGGGAATCCCATCCACTCGGTCATCGCTTCAAGCATCGAAACGTCGATCCGGCGGCCGCGCCCGGTCCGGCCGCGCTCGATCAGTGCCGCGAGAATGTTGCTGTAGGCGTACATGCCCGCTGCGATGTCGACGATTGAGCATCCCGCCTTCGCCTGCTCGGACTCGGTCCCGGTAATCGACAGGAAGGCCGCCTCGCTCTGGACCAGCAGATCGTAGGCCTTGCGATCGCGGTAGGGGCCGCTGTCGCCATAGCCCGAGATATCGCAGACGATCAGCCGCGGGTGATCAGGCGCGAGTTGCTCGAAGGACAAGCCCAGCCGGGCTGCGGCACCCGGCGCGAGATTCTGAACCAGGACGTCGGCACGACTGAGCAATTCAAGGAGCACACCTCGACCGGCGGGGTGCTTCAAGTCGAGCGACAGGCTTTCTTTGGAACGATTCACCCAGACGAAGTGAGAACTCAGGCCCTGCGCCCGGGTGTCGTAGGCGCGAGCGAAGTCACCGCCGTCGGGGCGCTCGACCTTGATCACCCGCGCACCCAGGTCAGCCAGTTGTCGCGTGCAGAAGGGTGCCGCGATCGCCTGCTCGAGCGCGATCACGGTGATGCCGTTCAGTGCTGTCATATTGTCTCCCCGTCTGCGGGTGCCCAAGGCCGAGTGCTGGCGCACTCAAGCGTGCATTCTGCTCGATATGGCGCCGGCTGTGCGGGGTCGCCATTTGAGCGCATGTTCGATGAAGTGTCCGACGGTCGCTGAATGGTCTCGTTGACCATGCCAGACGATCCAGAACACCCTGCGCAGCGAGCGGGCAACGGATCGATTGGGCGGCGGCAGCTCGACCAGCCGGCCGTCGGCCAGTTCGTTTGCGATGGCCAGCCGGCTCAGGCAGCCCAGCGCGTCGCTACCCATCACCAGGGTCTTCATCGCCTGGGGATCACTGACCTGGATGCTGGACCGTGGCTGGGCGAGCACGGGCGCGAGCGCCTGGAGGAACAGCTCCCGCGTACCGGAGCCGGGTTCGCGCATCACCCAATCGGCTTCGGCCAGCGCGGCGGCAGGGCGAAGGCCTCCGGCGATCGCCTCGACAATGGGATGTCCGGCGCGCGCGAAGAGGCAAAGCTCGTCGTTGAGCCAGGCCCGACGGATCAGGCTGTCGTCGGTGACCGAGCCCTCAATGAGTGCGCAATCGAGGCTGTGCTGCTTCAGGCGGTCGATCAATTCGATGGTGTTGCCCACCGCCAGCGTCATCTGCACGCGCGGGCGCTGGGCGCGGAAATCTCCGATCAGTTCGGGGGCGACAAAGGGGCCGATCGTCCTCGAAGCACCGACCGAGATGGCGCCGCCGTCAAGGTCAGGTGAGCCGGCGCGTTGGGCGAACTCGAAGGCGCGGTCAAGGATATCAAGCGCATGCGGCAGCAACTGCTCGCCGGTGGCCGACAGACCCAGACGTCGGCCGGCGCGCTCGAGGAGTCTCACCCCGAGGGTGGATTCGAGCTCCTGGAGCGCCATGCTGACCGCGGACTGGGTGCGATTGAGCCGACGCGCGGCCGCGGATACGCTGCCTTCGCGGGCCAGCATGCAGAAGGCCTCGATCTGCCGCAGCGATAGCCGGGCGCGGGGGGGCGATGCTCGATGTTGATTCATTCAAATTATCAGAAAAATTGAACTATAGATTCGCAATTACCTGATTTCAAGGTGTCGTCGCTTTTCTTAGAATCCTCTGGCAAAAACAACGACTCAGGAGGCGCGAATGAGTGCTGTGCCAATTACCCCCGCAGCCGAGCGTCCGCTGCAGTTCGAGGATCGCAGCCGCCAGACGACGGCTCACACCACCTGTTACATGTGCGCCTGTCGCTGCGGCATCCAGGTGACGCTCGAGGCGGGGCGCGTGCGCTTCATCCAGGGCACGGCCGATCACCCGGTCAATCAGGGCGTGCTCTGCGCCAAGGGCAGCGCCGGCATCATGAAGCAGTACTCACCCGCCCGGCTCAAGCATCCGATGATCCGTCGGCCGGGGACCGAGCGCGGAGCGGGTATCTTTGATCCCATCAGCTGGGATGACGCGCTCGCGATGCTCACCGATCGTCTGAGAACCATCCGGGCCACCGACCCCAGGCGGCTCGCGTTTTTCACCGGGCGCGATCAGATGCAGGCGCTCACCGGCATGTGGGCGCAGCAATTTGGCACGCCCAACTGGGCCGCACACGGCGGATTCTGTTCGGTCAACGTTGCCGCAGCCGGGCTTTACTCGATCGGGTATTCGTTCTGGGAGTTCGGTGCGCCCGATTGGGATCGGGCCCGTTACTTCATCATGTGGGGCGTGGCCGAGGACCACTCGAGCAATCCGATCAAGATCGGACTCGACAAGCTCAAGCAGCGCGGAGCCAAGTTCGTGTCGGTCAATCCGGTGCGAACCGGCTATTCGGCGATTGCCGACGAGTGGGTGCCGGTGCGGCCTGGGACAGATGGGCTGCTCGCGCTTGCGATCGTCCATGTGCTGCTTTCGCGCGAGCTTTTCGACTGGGCGTTTCTGGTGCGATCGACCAATGCCAGCTGGCTGGTGGTCGATGCGCCCGGGACGCCCGACGATGGGCTGTTCTTGCGCCGCAGGCCCCGGACCGATGGCGGTTTTGAATACGGCACGGGCGAAGGCGAACCCCTGCTCTTCGATCAGGCGGCGGGCGAGGCTG
>JBIKTA010000461.1:0-3071 GCA_044348315.1 Burkholderiaceae bacterium
GATCGCCCCCCACCTTGAGCGCGGGGGGCACTTCGAAGGTCCTGTTGTTCGAGTAGCTGACGAAGCTCGGCTCGTAGGGATCGGTCACGTCATAGACCATGACGCCGCCGATCCGCTCCAGCCCCACGAAGGCGTAGACGCGATCACCGATCGTCGCCGTGGTCACACCTTCGGGCTCGGGTCCCTTGTCGTCGCTGCGGTTATCCACGGAGTTGCTGGTGTGACTTGCGTTGAACGCGTTGGGCAGCACCTCGGCAATCGTACGCTCCATCTGATCGCCGCTGTCATAGATCCTATTGCCCTGCGCGTCGAAGATCGAGAAGGAGCGACCGCCAAAGGCCACCAGCTTGTCGAGGTCGCCATCACCGTCGACGTCGATACCGTCGGTGATCAGCTTCAGGTTCGCATCGATCGAAGCTGCGCCCGCAGTCGGATCGGCTACCGGCTTGCCTGACTTGCCCAGGTCACCGGCCTGGACCTCATCGACCCCACGCGAATCCCCTTCATTCGCGGTGATGTAGAAGGTCCTGCCGCCCGCGGTGAATGCCGCGATGGCATCGGGCATGTAGGCACCGTAGAGCTTGGTGCTGACGATGTTTATCGCAGGAATCGAGCCGGACGGCTGGCCAGTGGTGTCGTTATCGGAATCGAGCCGGTTCGAGCCGTTGAACTGGAAGATGCCGAGTCCGATCGTCTCGGTGCCGGCACCGTTCACACCAAAATCGTTGTCATTGATGACCGCTAGACGAAGGCCGCCGGGCAACTGCGGGTCAGGCATGATGGCCAGGCCCTCAGCCTTGTCATTGGGCGTGTAGCCCAGCGACGGGAGGTTCGCCACCCGCTCCTTGTAGACCGGATTGATGCCCGCGGCGAGCAGTTCGTCGACGGTCAGCGTTTCCAGCGCGGTCTTGCCCGCGGGCAGGGTGGGCGTGGCGGTCAGCAGGTTGGTCGCACCCCGGAGGTCGATCTCGAAGAGCATCTTCTTCGCCTCGGCAGCGACCGAGGAGTCACGCTCGAACGCGAAGAGGGTACCCGTCGCCGGGTTGAACACTGCATCGCCAATCTTGTCGACTGCACCGAGATTCAAGGCGGGTCGATCGAGCAGGTAGGCAAACTCGGCCACGACCGTGCCCTTGGGTGCGGCGGCGATCAGCGTGCCGCCCTGGGGAAGGGCCACGCCGGCGGCCAGATCGCGGATCGCCATGACCTCGATGCGAATCAGCGAACCTGTCGTATCAACCGTGCTGCCCGAAACGCTATCGAGCGGGCTCTGCACGAAGGCGAACAGCAGGCCTTTTGCCTCGTCCACGGCCAGCGCCTCGAAGCCACGATTGGCCTGTCGCTTGATCAGGTGAGCAGGCAAGGTTTCGGTGCCGAAACTATCGTTGGGGTCGGTGGTCAACGCGGCCGTCCCGACCGGCACGAAACGCGACAGCATCTTGCCGGTCGCATCGAACTCGTAGACGGCAGGACGATACTCATCGACCATCCACATCGCACCGGTCGAGGTCCGGTATATGCCCTCCAGGTCAGCCCCCATGGGATCGTAGGCCAGCGCCTTGTAGCCCAAGGCCTCGGTCGGTGTCGTGAAGGTGCCAGTGATCCCGGCGGTCGCGGACGGAACGATCTGGACCGGCTCCTCGTCGGTGCCGGGGATGTTCGGCAGACCCGAGAGGGGCGTGCCGTCCATTTCGGTCAACATCAGCGTGCCGACGATCGCCATCTGGCCAGAGACCGGATCGAATTCGAGCGTCGTGACGCGTGCCTGATAATCGGGCAGCACGAAAGGCCGCTCGAGGGCGCCATCGCCATCGACGTTGATCGGCTCGCCGTTGGGCCCGCGGTCACTCACGGTCAGGAAGCGCCACTTGCCGTTCTGAGTACCCAGATACTGGAGGCCGGAGAAACCGCCCGCAGGGACCTTGTTCCCAAACGCATCCGTCCCGATCGAGGGCAGCTCGGCCCCCTTCAACTCGTCATAGGCCACCATGACCAGGTCGCCGCGCGAGTGGTTCTTGTAACCCATCGGCACGATGTCGACGATCTTTGGTTCGGCGCTGCTCAGGTCAAGCACCGCGAGCGCATTGTTCTCCTGAAGGGTCACCATCGCCTGCTTGCCATCGGGCGAGACAGCGATATATTCTGGCTCGAGATCGTTGGCAGCAGTGGTCCCCGCTGCGATGCGCACACCGCGTTCGCGAAGCCACCCTTCCCTGCCGTTGTAGGCCGTGAAGTCGATCTGCTCCACGGTGGCGGCGCTGAGCACAGTCTCGGACGTGCTGCCCAGCGTGATCACCGTGATGCCGCCGTTTGCCGCGAAGGGCTGACCGCCGTTGTAGAAGGCGTCGGTCGGGGGACGCTCGTTGATGGACTCGGCCTCGTTGGCGACGAGCACCTTTAATCCGTCCGGCGAGAAAGTCACCATGTCAGGGCCGACGCCGGCATCGAAGGCAACAGCGCCGGCAGGCGCAACAGCGGTCGCCACCTCCGGCGGCACAGCAGGAGCCGGCAGCGCCACATCCGCCTTGAACAAAACGACCTTGCCTGCGACGGTCGGGCTTGCATCACTGACCGCGACTGCGACGAGGCCGTTGGCGACGGCGACCGAATTGACCTGAGGCGTCGCGGTCGTCGTCGTCCGATAGGACGAAAAATCTAGGCTGCCCAGCAGGACCGGAGCCGAAGCGTTGGTCAGATCAAGCACCTGCACCTGGGCCGCTACCGCATTCACCAGGAACATCCGCTTGCTCGCGGCATCGTAGGCGACGATCTCGGCTGCAGCCTTGTCGAACTGCCCGACGCTGTAGGTCGCCACCCGGGTCAGCCCGATGCTTTCGGTGAGGTTGAGTCCGAGAATGACTGGATCGTGATCGGATGAGCGGTACATGTCGGGGGTGTCCATGGCAGTCAGGTCCTGAGGGAAAAATTCGTCGTTGTAGTCGAGCGCAATCTGCTCGGGCGAGTTGATCTGAAAGACGGTGGCACCGGCGAGCTCGCTCGCTGAAAACCCGCGGGTCAGCGCGTGATCGAGCGAGCCGGTCAGTCCGTCGAAGACGTAGCTGAAGGACGGA
>JBIKTA010000462.1:0-3066 GCA_044348315.1 Burkholderiaceae bacterium
GGGCTTTGAGTTCGGACAGGTGCATGGAATCTTTGATCCGGTGCGATGGGGTGGTTTGCGCGTATCTCGCCGCTTGGAATCAAGCGGGCGGGATGGGTCACGGAGAGGGCCGGGGTGGTCAGAGAGGATCGACAGTCAGGCCGTCGCAAAGACCGCTGTAGTGACTACGGGCGATCGGACCGACCTGGTGCGGTTCGACGGGTCTGAGCCGGGCTGCAAAGATCGCTTCAAGACATCCATGCCCTGAAATTCTCGATCATCTGCCGGACCCACACCCATGACAGGAGAAGGTACTACGAATCAGAGGTGGCTGTCTAGAAACAGGGTCAATTGTGACTTGGACAAGGCGCCCACCGAGCTCGCAATCATCGCACCGTTGCGAAACAGCATCAGAGTGGGAATGCCTCGCACGCCGTAGCGTGCTGCAGTCGCCTGGTTCTCGTCGACGTTGAGTTTGGCAATCTGAACCCGGTCGCCGTAGTCCCGACTGACCTCGTCGAGAATGGGCGCGATCATCTTGCAGGGCCCACACCACTCGGCCCAGTAGTCGACCAGTACGGGCAGGTCGGATCGGAGGACGTCTTGCTCGAAGCTGGCGTCCGAAATGTGCTTGATGCTCATGGGAACTCCGGAAAGAGGGCGATGATGCACCGGCGCTGCCGGGGTGCTCGCGAAGGCTGCTCAAAGAATCTACTCGGGGAGGCGCGAAAACATATCACAACCCGGCTTTTCCTGTCCTTGCGCGGGTGCGCGGACCTGCGCAGGGCGTTCGACAGGCCGAGCTTCGACGCTGATAGAATCATGTCGGGCGGGCCCCCCCGCATTGCGGTGTGGTCAATCTGGTCAGGTCCGGAAGGAAGCAGCCACAGCCATTTCCCGTGAGTGCCGGGGTCCCGGCTCGCCCACTCCCCCTCCTTCTGGGGCCTACCGGTGTTGCATGCGCCGGAGGCTCGGGTTTGATTCAGGCCCTGCCCATGTCCCATCAGGTTTTGGCACGAAAGTGGCGGCCCCGTGACTTCGAATCGCTGGTGGGCCAGCAGCATGTCGTTCAGGCGCTGTCGCACGCGCTCAATGAGCGGCGATTGCATCACGCCTATCTGCTGACCGGCACCCGCGGCGTAGGCAAGACCACGATTGCCCGCATTCTTGCCAAGTCGCTCAACTGCGAGACCGGTCCGACGGCCCGCCCCTGTCTCCGCTGCGCGGCCTGTCAGGGTATCGACGAGGGGCGCTTCGTCGACTATATCGAGATGGATGCCGCGTCGAACCGGGGCGTCGACGAGATGACGCAATTGCTCGAAAACGCCGTCTATGTGCCCAACGTCGGCCGGTATAAGGTCTACGTGATCGATGAGGTGCACATGCTGTCCACGCACGCATTCAATGCGATGCTCAAGACGCTGGAGGAGCCCCCTCCGCATGTCGTGTTCGTGCTTGCCACGACTGATCCCCAGCGCGTGCCGGTGACGGTGCTGTCGCGCTGTCTGCAGTTCAACCTCAAGAACATGAGTCCTGGGGCCGTGGCGGGCCACCTGGTCAAGGTGCTGGAGGCCGAGTCGATCGACTTCGAGCGGTCCGCCCTGAGTCTGCTGGGTCGTGCCGCCGCGGGCAGCATGCGCGATGCCTTGTCGCTTCTCGATCAGGCGATCGCGTTCGGCGGGGGGGCGGTGGCTGAGCGAACCGTTCGCGAGATGCTTGGAGCGGTCGACCATGAATCGCTGGTCGGGCTGGTCGAGGATCTGCTTGCCGGGGACGGGGCGGCGTTGATGGCCCGCGCAGACCGGCTGCGCGAGGACAATGTTTCGTTTTCCAGGGTGTGCGACGAGCTGGCCCTGATCTTCCACCAGCTCGCGCTTCTGAAGGCTGGACTGCGCGTCGAAGATGAAGCCTCCGAATCGGCGGATCGCTTGGCGGCCTGCGCTGCGGCACTGTCGGCCGAGCAGATTCAGGTCTGGTACCAGACCGTGATTCACGGCGCCCGTGACTTGCCGCTTGCCCCTGATGAATATTCTGGTTTCTCAATGACGCTGCTGCGTCTGTTCGCCTTTCGGCCCCTCATGGAGGGGGATGCGCCGCCGCCGGCCGCCGCGCCTCGGCGGTCCGAGCGTGCGACAGACACTCTGCCGGTTGGTCGATCGGGCGCTTCCCGGGCCGAACGCGGGGGCGCTCCACCTCCCGACGGCACCGCCACCGTGCGGCCCGTTTCGGCTGCGCCGCAGCCGTCTGTTTCGACCACGGCACTCGTTGGCGCGGTTCAGGCTGGCGGGATGCCGACCCCAGCGCAACGGCAATTCGAGGGGGATTGGCCGGCGCTCGCGCGCAGTCTCCCGCTCGCCGGGTTCGCCCGGCAGTTCATGGACCAGAGCGAACTGCTGTCGGTCGAAGGCGATCTGTTCCACGTGCGGGTACCGATCAAGCCCTTGGCCGAGAGCCCCACGGTGACGAAGGTCACCGATGCACTGGCCCGACATCTTGGCCGACCGATTCGCCTCAAGGTTGAGGTGGGCGCGGTCGGCGGGGTCACTGCAGCGGGGCTTGCTGAGCAGGATCGCAGCGAACGACTGTCCAAAGCCCGCTCGGCGATTGAGGCCGATCCGTTTGTCCGCAAGCTGGTGCAGGACTTTGGTGGCAGTATCGTGCCTGATTCGGTTGTCCCGCTCGCCGACGGTGGCGCCCCGGGATCCAGGTGAATGTTTTTCAGGAGATGTGACGATGATGAAGGCCCAGTTGGCCGGCCTGATGAAGCAGGCCCAGCAGATGCAGGACAACATGAAGCGCGTCCAGGACGAGCTCGCTCAGATCGAGGTCGAGGGCCAGTCTGGAGCCGGGCTGGTCAAGGCGACCGTGACCTGCCGCAACGAAGTCCGCCGCATTTCGATCGATCCGAGCCTCCTGGGTGATGATCGCGACATGCTTGAGGATTTGGTCGTTGCTGCGCTCAATGATGCGCTCAGGCGCGCCGAGCAGACCTCCACCCAGCGAATGGGGGCAGTGACCTCGGGACTGCCGCTGCCGCCCGGCTTCAAGATGCCCTTCTGAGGCGGGTGCAGTGGCTGGACGAGACCG
>JBIKTA010000463.1:0-3056 GCA_044348315.1 Burkholderiaceae bacterium
CGACATGCGGCTCGCGACCGATCGGGAAATGCATGATCAGCCGGCACTCGAAACAGATCGGTGCGTCGGCGATTCGAGGCGGCTTCACGCACACAGAGGGCGCCGTCGCAATGCCGAATCGCTCGATTTCGCTTTCCTCGGGGGCAAGCGTTGCCGAACACATGTGCATGGCCTCGAGCAGCGGCAGATTGGGGATGTTGACAACGAATTCGCCGGTGAGCCGGATGTTGTGCGCCGTATCCTTCTCCCGATCATTTTCGATCGCCTGAAACAGGATGATCGGTGGATCCTGCGAGAGCAGCGTGAACGCCGAGAAGGGCGCGGCATTGACCACGCCATCGGGTGAACGCGTGGTCACCCAGGCGATCGGTCGTGGCACGATCGCACCGGTCATCAATTTGTAGGTCTGATCCCAGTTCAGGCTGCTGGCGGGTATCTCCATGGGCACCTCCTCTTTGAGAGGCCAGCATAACCGAGTCCACGAAGCGGCATAGATCGCCTAGAATCCGGCCACTGCTGTTTCTTCACCGGACCCCGTTGCCGTGACCCTCCGAGACCTGCTTGCCGAAGCCGATTTCGCGCCGCTCCTGATGAGCTATGTGCAACTGAGCGGCAAGGACGATTTACTCGCTCGATGCCAGCCCCACATCACCGGCCCGTGGTGCTTCAACGAAAGCGTACCCCAGGCACTACGCGATGAACTGATCGATCGGCTGGCGGCACTGCTGCACGAGCTCGAATCGGGTGCCCGAAGCGCTGCAGCTCCGCCCGATCCGGCACGGCTTCGCACCATGATGGAAGTGTGTGTGGCGCGGCAGGTCGCCGACGAATATCTGCCGCTTATTACCCACGACATGGGGCTCAGCGACACCCCGCCGATCGAGGTCGACTGGCGCGAGCCGCCCGAGGCCTCCCGTTTGAAAAACTTCCGGGTGCTGGTGATCGGGGCCGGCGAGTCGGGGCTGTGCGCCGGCATCAAGCTCAAGCGTCTGGGCATCGCGTTCGAGATCATCGAGAAAAATGACCGGGTTGGCGGCACCTGGCTCGAGAACAGCTATCCTGGCTGCGGCGTCGACACGCCCAATCATTTCTACCAATACTCGTTCGCGCCCAATCACGACTGGACGCGCTATTTCTCCCCGCAGGACGAGATCTGGAAATACCTCGAGCGCTGCGCGAGCCAATACGGGCTGCACGAGCACATCCGCTTCGGAACAGAAGCCACTCACCTGGACTGGGACGATTCGTCAGGCCTCTGGCGGGTTCGTCTTAAAGCGGGCGACGGGTCGACACGGACGATCGAAGCACAGGCCGTGATCTGCGCGGTCGGTCAGCTCAACCGCCCGAAGTTCCCCGATATCGAGGGTCTCGATCGCTTCGCGGGCCCCGTGATGCATACGGCCCAGTGGGATCATTCGGTGAGCCTTGCAGGCAAACGGGTCGGGATGGTGGGCACGGGCGCAAGTGGCATGCAGGTCGGCCCAGCCATCATCGACGAAGTCGATCAACTGCTGATTTTCCAGAGAAGCCCGCACTGGGCGGTTCACAACCCGCTCTATCACGCGTCCGTCAAGCCAGGCAAGCAATGGGCCTTGCGCCATGTACCGCACTACGCCAACTGGTATCGCTTCCAGCTGTTCTGGGCCTCGGGCGATGGCCTGCACGCGTCGCTCCATGTCGACCCGAACTGGCCCACGCCTGACATTTCGCTCAATGCCGAAAACCATGCGATGCGCGGGCAGTTGATCGCTCACATCAGCGAGGAAGTTGGGCATGACCCGGTGCTGCTCGCCAAAGTCATTCCCGACTACCCGCCCTACGGCAAGCGCATGCTGCGTGACAACCACTGGTTCCGGATGCTGAGGAACGAGAAAGTTGCCCTGATCACCGACCCGATCCTGCGCATCGAGCCGGACGCGGTCGTCACGCGAGACGGCGCCCGGCATCGGGCCGATGTGTTGGTGCTGGCCACCGGCTTTCAGGCCGACCGGATGACTTGGCCGATTCAGGTCACCGGGCGAGCGGGCGCCACGCTGCAAGGCCGCTGGGGAGCCGACGATCCTCGCGCCTATCTCGGCATCACGGTTCCGGATTTTCCCAATTTCTTTCTGATGTACGGACCCAATACCAACCTCGCCCATGGCGGCAGCGCGATCTTCCACTCCGAGTGTCAGACGCGCTACGCGCTGCTCGCCTTGCGCGAGCTGATCGAGGGCGGTCATCGTGCGCTCGACTGCCGCGCCGACGTGCATGACGCATTCAATCAGCGAGTCGACGCGCGCCACGCGCAGATGGTGTGGGCTCACCCTGGGGTGGGCAGCTGGTACAAGAACCGCAGCGGCCGGGTCTTTGCGACCTCGCCCTGGCGACTGGTCGAGTACTGGAACATGACTCGCCACTTCAATGCCGCTGAATACCGGATCGACTGAGACCGCCAGAGGACACCGCAAGACATGAACAAGACCACCTGTGTGATCGGCGCCCGAGGCGGAATCGGTTCGGCGCTGTGCGAGCGCCTGAGCCGGGACCCCGACGCCACAGTGATTGGCATGGACCGTGACGGCCCGATCCCGATCGACGTTGCAGATCCCGCGAGCATCGCGAGGGCCTTTGAAGCCGCACGGGCGACCCATCCGGTGCTCGATGCGCTGGTGATCACCTCCGGCATCCTCGATCTGGGCAAGCTGCGCAACCTCGACCTGGAGGCCTGGAACAAGGTGCTGGCGATCAATCTCACCGGACCGTTCTTGTGCTGTCAGGCCGCTCAGACCTGGCTTCGTGATGGCGGCCGCATCGTGATGGTGGGTTCACTCGCAGGCCGGACCGGAGGCGTGCTCACCGGCACCGCCTATGCAGTGTCCAAAGGCGGCATCGAGAGCCTGACCAAATCGATTGCACAGGAACTCGCGCCGCGTGGCATCACCGTCAACTGCGTAGCGCCGGGCGGTGTCGACACCGCCATGATCGCCGGCAATCCGCCCGAGGCGATTGCTTCGATGAAAGCGGCCGTGCCGCTCAAGCGCCTGGCTCAGGCGTCTGAGATCGCGGCCGGGATC
>JBIKTA010000040.1:0-10209 GCA_044348315.1 Burkholderiaceae bacterium
CGTGAGACGGCACCGCCGAGTTGGTTCCGGGAGCGCGCGTAATCGGCCGGCCGCACCGCCTCGAGCCGGGCATGGGCGCAAGCCCGGGAAGGTTCGAAGTCGGGCGCTCGCCTAGCCGTCATGGCCCAGTCCCGGCGCACGTCGAATCTGAGCGGCCCGGTCGCGGATCGCCTGCCGCTCGGGCTCGCCGATTCGCTGCAGGTTTTTCACCTGGAGCGCCATTCTCGGGTGATCGGCGAAGCGCGCCGAATGGCGCAGCAGAAAATCCCAGTAAAGCGTGGTAAACGGGCAGGCGTCTTCGCCCACCCGCCGGTCGGGGCGAAACGGGCAGGTCTTGCAGTAATTGCCCATCCGGTCGATGTACTTGCCGGTCGCTGCATAGGGCTTGCTCGCCATCAGGCCACCGTCGGCGAACTGGCTCATCCCGAGCGTATTGGGCAGTTCCACCCACTCGACAGCATCGACGTAGACCGACAGATACCAGCGATGCACTTCCGCCGGTTTGACGCCGTAAAGAAGCGCATAGAGACCGGTGACCATCAGACGCTGAATGTGGTGCGCGTAGCCGAGCTGCAGCGTCTGGCCGATGGCATCACGCAGACAGGCCATCGGCGTCTCACCCGTCCAGAACCAGGCGGGAAGCGGCTGCTCGGCATCGAGCGCATTCATTTCGAGGTAAGCGGGCATCTGTTGCCAGTAAATGCCGCGGACATACTCCCGCCAACCCAGAACCTGCCGGACGAAACCCTCTGCTGCCGCGATCGGCGCCCGCCCTGTGTGCCAGGCCTGCTCGGCAGCCTCGATCACCTCGCGCGGTGCGATCAACTTCAGGTTGAGCGCGAGCGAAAGGTGGGAATGCCAGAGCCAGGGCTCGCCCGCCCACATCGCGTCCTGCCAGCGACCAAAGTGGGGAAGCCGATGGGCCACGAAATCAGCGAGCACCATGAGCGCCTGGTCACGGGTGACCGGCCAGCCGAACGTATCGAGTTGCCCCGGGTGAGCCGCGTAGCGCTGGCGCACCTCGCCAAGCACCGCGAACGTGAGCGGATCAGGCGCGAAGCGCAGCGGCGGCGGGACGGGGCCAGGCCCCGTCGCCGGGAAAGCTTCGCGATTGTCCTGATCAAAATTCCATTGACCGCCAGCCGGCTCGAGCCTGCGGCTCTGCGGCCCGGCGGGTTCCCCTGTATCGGCGTCGACCATCAGCACACGGAGGCGCGAGCGAAGTTCGCGATAGAAATACTCCATGCGCAGCTGCTTGCGCCCTCGAGCGTGCTGGAGAAATTCGGCCCGGCTGCAGAGAAAATGACGGTCCGACCGCTCCTCCATGGGAACCTTCGCCGATTCGCACACCTGGATGAGCGCCTCGCGCAGCCGCCACTCGCCTGGCTCGACGACGATCACCCGCTCGGGTTTGAACCGCTCAAGGTCTGCGGCAAGCGCCTGCCCAATCGAGCCCTCGGTGGATCGGTACGCCAAAGGCCAACCCCGCCCACGCACCCACTCACCGAAATGACGCATGGCCGCAAGAAACACCGCGATCCGCTGCTGGCTGCTCCAGGTCGAGACCGCCTCGTCACCCGCTTCACACATCCAGACGAGATCCGCCTGGGAATCGAAGCCATCAAAGGCTGCACTCCCGGCGTCGAGCTGGTCACCGAGTACCACCACCAGATTGCGAGTCATCGTGGCCAGCCGGAGGGGACGGGCATGCTCGCCAAACCGTCAGCGCGCCGGGCGCGCGGTCGCGCTGGCACCCCGCCGGCACCGCTCGGAACAGTACCGGACCTGGTCCCAGTTGGCCGCCCACGCCTTGCGCCAGGTCATCGGGCGGGCACAGCGCTGGCAGGGCTTGGTCGGGAGGAAGGATTTATTGCCTTTAAACATCGTTCCGATGTTAGCCGCGCGCCGAAGCATTCACCAACGTAGGGGCATTTTCGCCCGGGAGACAGCGGGAGGGCCAAGGCCCCTCGCTCCATCGGCGCACACTACAATCGCTCATTTCCATCTCATTTCAACAGGATTGCCCGATGAACGACGCCGTCTCTTCCCCGATGCTGAGTCTGCCGCGTGAACAGGCGCTCGCCGAACGCTATGGCGCGGACGCCGGGCTGCCCGCCATGCCTGCAAGCAGCGTGGTTGACGCGATGCTCAGGCACCGTTCGGTCCGTGCCTACCTGGACCGGCCCCTGCCCCCCGGCACGCTGGAGATGCTGGTCGCTGCGGGCCAATCGGCTGCGACCTCATCCAATCTCCAGGCCTGGAGCGTCGTGGCCGTTGAAGACCCCGAGCGGAAGCAACGACTGTCGGTGCTGGCCGCCGACCAGGCCCAGATCCGGCAGTGCCCCCTGTTTCTGGTGTGGATCGCCGATCTTTCCCGGCTCGATCGGGTCGCGCAGGGCATCGGCCGTGAGGCTGCTGGCAATCGTTATCTTGAAATGTTCCTCGTGGCCGCAGTCGACGCCGCGCTTGCCGCGCAGAACGCGGTGGTCGCCGCCGAGTCGATCGGCCTCGGCACCGTGTACATTGGCGCGATTCGCAATCGCCCCGAGGAGGTCGCGGCCGAACTCGCGCTGCCGGCTGACTCAATGGCCGTGTTCGGCATGTGCGTGGGCTACCCTGACCCGGCGCGTCCGGCCGATATCAAGCCCCGATTGCGCCAATCCACGATCATTCACCGCGAGCAGTACTCGAGCGCAGCCGAGGTGGCGGCCGTGGCCGAATACAACGAGCGCCTCAATGGCTTCCAGGCCGTTCAGGGAATGAAACAAACGGATTGGAGCAAACAGGCGACCAACCGCGTAGCGGGCCCGGAGAGCCTGTCCGGTCGTCACCGGATGCGTGAGGCGCTGGCCCACCTGGGCATTCAGGCCGAGTGACGCGCGGGTATCCGGTGCTCTTCGTCTCAGCGCTTCTGACGAGTTTCATATCGCCGCTCGGGGCAGCCTTGGCGGGCGGCACGATCGCCTTGCTGCTGGCGAGCCTCGCATGGCGGCGAGCGGCATGTTGGCTTGCCGCCCTCTCACTGCTTTGGCTGCTGGTTTGGTCGCTGCCCCCCATCAGCAACTGGATCACCACTGTGGTCGAGGGGCCCTACCAACCCGCCTCAGAACAGGCCATCGGACAGCTACCGAAGGCCCAGGCGATCGTGCTGCTGGGTGGAGGCATCGCCCCTGGGACGGTTCGACGCCCGCAACCCGACCTCAATGACGCCGCGGACCGGGTCTGGCATGCAGCGCGCCTGTTTCATGCGGGACGCGCGCCGCTCATCCTGGTGAGCGGTGGCCACGACCCGGAGGCGAGCCGTTACTCTGAAGCTCAGGCCATGCGGATGCTGCTGATCGATCTGGGGGTGCCGCCGGCCGCCATACTGCTCGAGGAGATCAGCCGCAATACCCGACAGAACGCGTCTGAAAGCGCAAAGATATTGCGTAATCAGGGTGTCGACCAGATCTTGCTGGTCACATCTGCCAGCCACATGGCGCGGGCACTGGCGCATTTCGAGGGAGCCGGCCTTCGCGCCACACCGGCGCCGACCGATCATCCCAGCATCGATTTTTCCGGCGCCCGCCGCTTCCTGCCCAACTCAGGCGCGCTCGATCAGAGCACCCGGGCGCTCAAGGAGTGGGTGGGGCAGCGGGTGTGGTAGGGCCCACCGCACTCAGCAAATCCGAGAAATCACAGCGACTGCTCGACCGTTGCGCCTCGGCGTCCCGGATGGCCATCAGTGCCAGCGCCATTCGCATGGTCGAGGACAGATCGTCGCGACCGGGCTTGCAAAGTTGCTCGAGCGCCTGAGCCGCCCGGCTGGCCCGGGCACGCTGGTCTGACAGTACACCCACCCACGTCGCCGGATCTTCGTTGAATCGCATGGGCCCTCCCAAGGCCTCTCGGCCTGGACGGGCGACTCACCCGAATGCATAGGCCAATTGAACAGGAGCGTTAGCCTATCGCCTGATGCGGTCAGGAAAACAGGAAATTGTTGGCAATTTATCGCCGCCACGCGGACATTGCCGCATAATCAAACACCTCGACCGCAACCAAGGACCGACCCGTGTCGATGGCCGAGCACAACATTCGATTCCTGCTCGATGGGCAGGTGATCACTGCTGAAGACCCCCCAGCCGCGCGCACGCTGCTCCAGTTCCTCCGCGAGGATCTCGGTCGCTGCGCGACCAAGGAAGGCTGCGCCGAAGGCGACTGCGGGGCCTGCACGGTGCTGCTGGGCGAGCCCACAGCGGCCGGAGGGGTCCTCTACAAACCCATCAATGCCTGCATCCGCTTTCTGGCCAGCGTCGACGGGCGGGAAGTGGTGACAGCCGAAAGCCTCGCCCAGCCCGACGGACGCCTCCATCCGGTTCAGCAGGCCATGGTCGATTGTCATGGCTCGCAATGCGGCTTTTGCACACCAGGATTCGTGATGAGCTTGTTCGGGCTGTGGCTGCGCGAGGCCTCGCCCAACCGCGATGAGGTGCTTGAGGCACTGAGTGGCAACCTCTGCCGGTGCACCGGTTACCGACCGATCATCGACGCGGCGCTGCGCATGGGCGCACTGCCCGAGCCGATTCACTGGCGACGCAGCGATGCACGGGATCCGGCGCGTGCCCAAGCCCTGCGCGCCCTCGCACGGCCCGAGGCCCTCCGGCGCCAAGGCTGGTTCGCGCCCCAAACGCTGGATGAACTGGCCGACGCCCTGCTGGCCGAACCCGACGCACTACTGCTCGCGGGCGGCACGGACATCGCGCTCTGGTCAAACAAACAGCTCCGCGAATTGCCAAGCATGATCTGGCTGGGCGAAGTCAGGGATTTGCAGACGATACGCAGCGATGAGGGCGTGCTGGAGATCGGGGCGGGGGCAAGCCTGGAAGACGCGTACCGGACTATCGTTGAACACTGGCCGGCGCTCGCCGAGCTTGCGCTGCGTTTTGCCTCACCCCCGGTGCGGCACTCGGGGACGTTCTGCGGCAACATCGGCAATGGCTCACCGATCGGCGACTCGATGCCCTGGCTGCTCGCGCTGGGGGCCGAACTCTGCCTGCGGCGCGGTTCGAGCGAGCGAAATTTGCCACTCGACCAGTTCTACCTGGGCTATCGGAAGAACGCACTCGAACCCGGCGAATTCATTCGCTCAGTCCGGATTCCGCTTCCCGCTGCAGGGCAGCGGCTGCGCTGTTACAAGATTTCCAGAAGGTTCGAGCAGGACATTTCAGCCGTCTGCATCGCGACATCAATTGTCCTCGCAGAAGGACAGATCGCTCAGGCGCGTATCGGTGTGGGCGGCATGGCCGCAACCCCTGCGCGCGCCCACCACGCTGAGCAGGCGCTGATCGGGCAGCGCTTTGAGCGAGCAAGCTTCGAAGCCGCCGCGCGCGCGCTCGATGCCGACTTCACACCACTCACCGACCATCGCGCGAGCAGCGACTATCGCAAACGGGTCGCGGCCAACATGATGGTGCGATGCTGGCTAGACGAAGGCGAGCACTGCCAAGCCGTGCGCGTCGAGGAGGCCGACCCCGCATGAACGAAGCCGTCCACGATTCCGCAATCGCGGCGAAACCTGCTGACCGGAATGCCAGCGAGATGACCGTTGTTGGCCGGGGCCTGCCCCACGACAGCGCGACGCTGCATGTCAGCGGGCGGGCGCGATACATCGATGACCTGCCAATGCCTTTCAGCACCTTGCATGCGGCCATCGGTACCTCGACCCTTGCGCATGGGCGGATCGTATCGATCGACCTCGAGCCGGTACGCCGCGCGCCGGGGGTAGTAGCCGTTCTTGTGGCCGAAGACATTCCCGGGGCCAATCAGTGTGGACCGATCAAGCTCGACGACCCGATCTTCGCCCCCGGACTCGTTCAGTTTGTCGGCCAACCGATTTTCGCGGTGGCTGCCACCTCGCATGAGTTGGCGCGACGCGCTGCCCGGCTTGCGCGTATCGAGTACGAAGCACTGCCCACAATCTTCGACATCCGCACTGCGATCTCAGCCGGCGAATTCGTCGTGCCCAGCGTCACCCTACGCCGCGGCGAGCCCGAGTCCGCGATAGCCGGCAGCCCGCATCAGCTGTCCGGGACCCTCGAAATGGGCGGCCAGGACCACTTCTACCTCGAATCGCAGATCGCGATCGCGCTACCGCAGGACGACGACGCGATGCGGGTGCTCAGTTCCACCCAGCACCCGACCGAGGTGCAGAACCTGGTCGCGCGGGCGCTGGCGCTGGCTGCCCATCAGGTGAGCGTCGAGTGCAGGCGGATGGGCGGAGGTTTTGGCGGGAAAGAGAGCCAACCCGCACTCATCGCCTGTATCGCAGCGCTCCTTGCACGCCATACGGGCCGGCCGGTCAAGCTGCGTCTGGATCGCGACGATGACATGACCATCACCGGCAAGCGTCACGAATTTCTCGCGGACTACCAGGTCGGCTTCGATGAGACGGGCCGGATTCGCGGACTGCGCGTGATGATGGCGGCACGCTGCGGGTTTTCAGCCGACCTGTCGGGGCCGGTCAGCGATCGCGCCCTCTGCCAGCTCGACAACGCCTACTTTCTCGAGCACATCGAGATGGTGTCTCACCGGTGCCGAACCCACACTGTTTCGAACACCGCCTTTCGCGGCTTTGGCGGCCCGCAGGGCACGATGATCATCGAATCGGTGATCGATGACATCGCGCGCACGGTCGGGCTCGAGCCTCTCGAGGTGAGACGGCGCAATTTCTACGGGATCGGCGAGCGTGACATCACGCCCTACGGCATGCGCGTCGAGGACAACCTGCTGCATACGATCGTCGACCGCCTCGTTGTGTCGAGCAACTATGCCGAGCGACGCCTGCGCATCGACGCAATCAACGCGCAGGGCGGCACGATCCGCCACGGCCTCGCGCTCACCCCAGTCAAGTTCGGCATTTCATTCAATGCGCTGCTCTACAACCAGGCGGGTGCGCTGGTGCACGTCTATGCCGACGGCAGCGTACTCGTCAATCACGGCGGCACCGAGATGGGCCAGGGCCTGCACATCAAGATCATGCAGGTGGTCGCCGACACGCTGGGGGTGCCGATCGATCGGGTTCGGATCACTGCGACCGACACGAGCAAGGTGCCCAACACCTCCGCGACTGCGGCCTCCTCAGGCAGCGATTTGAACGGCAAGGCCGCTCAGGACGCCGCGCTTCAGATCCGCGCACGGCTGGTCAATTTCGCAGCCGAACGATACGGGATTGACGCCGGCCATATGACCATCGCCCACGGACTCGTGCGCTTTGGGGACGGCCGGACCATGCCCTTTGACGAACTGACCCGCGCGGCCTACGCCGCGCGTATCGGGCTGTCATCGACCGGCTTCTACCGCACACCGCTCATCCACTGGGATCCGTCCACCTATACCGGTCGGCCCTACTTTTATTTTGCCTATGGGGCCGCAGTGTGCGAGGTGGCCATTGACACCTTGACGGGCGAACACCGGGTACTCAGGCTCGATGTCCTCCACGACGTCGGCTCATCGCTCAATCCGGCGATCGATATCGGTCAGATCGAGGGCGCAATCGCCCAGGGCATCGGTTGGCTCACCAGCGAAAAGCTCTGGTGGCGCGAGGACGGTCGACTGATGACGCACGCGCCCTCCACTTACAAAATTCCCACCGCGCGCGACTGGCCGCAGGACGCCCGTATCGAACTGCTGGCCGAGCACCCAAACCGCGCGGACAGCATCTATCGATCCAAGGCGGTGGGCGAGCCGCCGCTGATGCTTGCGATCGCGGCCTATCACGCATTGCGCGATGCGGTCGCAGCCTGCGGCCCGGGCGGGCGAGCGGTCATGCTCGAAGCACCCGCCACAACCGAAGCAATCCTCGACGCGGTGATGCGCGAATCGGCGCGCGGCTGACATGCAGGGGCTGAAGAGGCTGGAGGCCTGCCTGCGGCGGGATCAGGTCGCGGTGCGGGTGAACGTTGCCCGGGCTCGGGGCTCAGTGCCCCGCGAGGAAGGCGCTTATATAATTGTCACAGACAACGACCTATCCGGAACGATCGGAGGTGGTGCGCTGGAGTACCAGGCGATTGCGATCGCGCGCGACATGCTCACCGAGTTCAAGCAGGCGACAACGCGCCAGGTGCCGAGGGCGAGGCTCGAGGCCTTCCCCTTGGGCGCGGAACTCGCGCAGTGCTGTGGAGGCAACGTCACGCTGCTCTTCGAACTGATGTCGGCCGAACTCGACCTGGAATGGATCAGCGAGGCACTGCGACACCTGGAGGCCGGCACGGCTGTGATGATCGAGCTCAAGGCGAGCGCCCAAGGCCAGATCACACGGAAGGTCACGCCGGCCTCAAGGCCCAAACGGGAGGACTCGCCGGGACTCGAGCGCGACGGACACGCATTTCGCTACATCGAGGCCATTTGCGACGCTGACACACCGCTCTGGGTCTACGGTGCGGGCCATGTCGGCCAGGCCCTGGTCCGGGTGCTGAACGACACGCCCTTTTCGATCCGCTGGATCGATGAGCGCCCGGATCCCTGGCCCCGCCCGCAGGAGTCCGATCCATCCATCGAGCGGCCGCCCGACGCGGCGGCGAGAGCAACGACCGCACCAGACGGTGCCTTCCACCTGATCATGACCCACAGCCATGATCTGGATTACCGAATCGTCCGGGGCGTGCTGCTCGATGCTCGCTTCGGATGGCTGGGACTGATCGGGTCGGAGACCAAGGCAACCTGCTTTCGGATCCGGCTCGCGCGAGACGGTGTCGCCGATGCGCAGATTGCTCGTCTGGTCTCGCCGATCGGACTCGATGTCCTCCAAGGCGCAGGCAAGGCGCCCGCGGTCATTGCGGTCGGTGTCGCAGCCCAACTGCTTCTCGCGCGCAAGGTCGGTGCGGACGTCGCCACACCGACCCACCCGACGGCGACGCTCGCATGAGTGGCTCACCCATCACTGCGATCCGCGCACAACTGATCGATTTTGTTGCAGATCCCGGCGACTCGATGTCAGACGATTGCGGCGCGTTGCGCTACGCACCTGACGGCCTTCTGATCCTGCGCGATGGGCGAGTCGTCGAGCGGGGGCCCGCCGCAGAACTTCTGGGAAAGCTTCCTTCGCATTGTCCGGTCATCGACCGTCGCCCCTGCATCGTCATGCCAGGTTTCGTGGACCTGCATGTGCACTACCCGCAGATCGATGTGATCGCCTCGCCGGGTCGCGACCTGCTGGACTGGCTCGAGCGTTACACCTTTCCAGCTGAACGACGATTCAGCGATACCGACCATGCGAGGGACGCAGCCGAGCGATTTCTCGATGAATTACTCGCCAACGGCACGACGACCGCACTTGCATTCGGTACCGTGCACCGCGGCTCGATCGACACGTTTTTTGAGGCCGCCCGCGCCCGGCAGCTGAGGATGGTCGCCGGCAAGGTGATGATGGACCGCAACTGTCCCGAGGATCTGCGCGACACGCCCGATCAAGCCTATCGGGACAGCCGGGAGCTCCTCGAGCGCTGGCATGGGGTGGATCGACTGGGCTATGCGATCACACCTCGATTCGCCATCACCTCGAGCCCGGAACAACTCGCCGCTGCCGGCCGGCTGGCCCGCGAACACCCCTCAGCGTGGATCCATAGTCATCTGTCGGAAAACGCAGACGAGGTCGATTGGGTGGCCCGCTTGTTCCCTCAGGCGCGCAGCTATCTGGGCGTCTACGAGCAGTTCGGACTGCTGCGGGATCGTGCGGTCTATGCGCACTGCATCTGGCTCGACCGCGGGGACCGCGCGCGCATGGCCGCGCAGGGAGCGGTCGCCGCATTCTGCCCAACCTCGAATCTCTTCCTTGGGAGCGGGCTTTTTGACCTCGCGGCCACCGACGAGGCAGGCTTGCGTTTCGGTGTGGCCACCGATGTGGGCGGGGGGACGAGTTTCAGCATGCTGCGCACACTCGCCGAGGCTTGGAAGGTGGCTCAACTACAAGGCCAAAAACTTTCTCCGCTTCGCGCGTTCTACCTTGCAACGCTTGGCGGTGCACGCGCGCTGGGGCTCGCCGATCGGATCGGTCGCCTGGAGCCCGGCTATGAGGCCGATCTCGTGGTGCTCGATCCGAAGGCCACGCCACTGGCCGCCCAGCGTGATCGCCTCTGCAAGAGCGTGACCGAGCGGCTCTTCGCACTGATGATGCTGGGCGATGACCGCTCGATCGCAGAAACCTGGATTCTGGGACGCCCCTGGCGCGGGCGC
>JBIKTA010000464.1:0-3035 GCA_044348315.1 Burkholderiaceae bacterium
CCGGATGACAGCGCCGCCGTCACCAGGACATTGCCGCCCGAAAGCCCATCCAATCCCTGGCGCAGCACCTCGAAGCCCGGCAAGGCGGCGATCACCGCTCCAAACCCGACCAGACTTGCGGTGTTGAACAAGGGTAGCAAGGCGGACTCGGCCCCATCGTTGAGCGTCTGCATCAACCGGGGCGGACGGCTGAGTGCCAGCGCCATCACCAGCGCGACCGTCAGAGCCGCGATGACTGACCAAAGCCCGCCAACGCGCCCAAGATCCGTAGCGCCATACTTTGGCAAGGCGAGGTATTCCGTCTGCATGGCAGGCAGCACCAGCCAACCCATAGCCAGCGTGACCAACCCGACGGACAGGATCGGCGCAAGTGCTCTCCAGAGGGGCAAGGGCACTTCGCGGGACGACGTAGGGGGCATCACGGGCGGTGCATCGCCCGTGAGAGCTCCAGCGCGATAGCGCAGCCAGATCATGCCCAGTCCCAGCATCGCGGCCGCCGCGATCACCCCCAGGGCGGGTGCCGCAAAGGGCGTGGTGCCGAAGGTCGCCATCGGGATCGCGTTCTGGATCGACGGTGTGCCGGGCAGCGCGGTCATCGTGAAGGTAAATGCACCCAGCGCGATGGTCGCTGGGATCAACCGCGCAGGCAGACCGGTTTCGGCAAAAAGCGCGCGCGCTAGAGGCCAGGCGACAAAGGCCACGACGAACAAGGACACGCCGCCATAGGTCAGCACCGCGCAGGCCAGAACCACCGCGAGGATTGCGTTCCTGGGCCCGACGGCCGTCGCGATCGCGCGCGCCAGGATCTGCGCCGCGCCCGAGGCATCCATCACCTTGCCAAACAGCGCCCCCAGCAGGAACAGCGGAAAGAAGGACACCACGAACCCGCCCGCCGCAGCCATGAAAACCTGCGTATAGACCGCAAGCACGGGCTCGCTTGCCGCAAGCGCCGCGAGCGCCGCCAGCAGTGGCGCCAGAACCAGCAGGGACAGGCCTGCCCAGGCCCCTGAAATCAGCAGACCCAGCGCCAGGAGGATCAGAAGGACCGCCACGCACGCCCCCTTTTTTTTTGCGGTGCATCATAGACGGTGAGGCCACCCTTGCCAATCTTGAGCGTCAGGTGCGTATTCTGTTTCACGCCTCAAGGATTGCCGTTGGAATCGCAGACCAGAGGTTGACTCTGCCCAATAATGGGTTGCCGCACCCGAGGTCTCCCGCCTACCGTGGGTGGCTCGCGTGGGGATAACCCGGGCAGAGGGCAGGGACGATTGCGGGTCGGAGCAGGGAAGGGGAACGGATGCAAAGCAAGACCCTGTGGCTTTCGGGCGTGTTGTCAGTCCTGCCGGGTATCGCTTTCGCCCAGACTTTTGGCGACACGATAGACGGCTGGTTCGCTTGGTCCACCGGGTGGTTCGTGCGCTTCATCTTTTCGGCTTTTCCGGGCACCGACATCCCCTGGATCGTGGGATGGTTGGTCATTGCGGCGGTCGTCTTCACTGTCTACTTCGGCTTCATCCAGTTCCGCGCCTTCGGTCATGCCATCGCCCTGGTCATGGGGCGCTATTCCGATCCGCGTCATCTGGGCGAGGTCAGCCATTTCCAGGCGTTGACGGCGGCCCTGTCGGGCACGGTGGGCCTGGGCAACATCGCCGGCGTGGCGGTGGCGGTCAGCATAGGGGGCGCGGGCGCGACCTTCTGGATGATCGTCGCGGGTCTGCTGGGCATGGCGTCGAAGTTCACCGAATGCACGCTGGGGGTTAAATACCGGAACGAATACCCGGATGGAACCGTCTCGGGCGGCCCGATGTACTACCTGTGCAAAGGCTTCGCGGAACGCGGTTTGCCCTTCGGCCGCCCGCTCGCAGCACTATTCGCGGTCTTCTGCGTGCTGGGGGCGCTCGGTGGGGGCAACATGTTCCAGGCCAACCAGGCCGCCAGCCAGATCAACGCGGTCTTTGCTGTGCCCACGTGGGTGACGGGGCTGGCGCTGTCGGTCGTGGTCTTCGCGGTGATCGTGGGCGGCATCCGCTCGATCGCGCGCGTCACTGAAAAGGTCGTGCCCTTGATGGGAGTGGGCTATGTCCTGGTCAGCCTGGTGATCCTGCTGGCAAATGCCGACATGATCCTCTGGGCTTTCCGTGAAATCCTGCGTGGTGCCTTCACCGATACCGGCATTGTCGGAGGCATCGTGGGGGCTGTCATCCAGGGCTTCCGACGTGCAGCCTTCTCGAACGAGGCCGGCGTGGGATCGGCGGCCATCGCCCATTCGGCGGTACGCACGAAAGAGCCGATCACCGAGGGGTTTGTCTCGCTGCTGGAACCCTTTGTCGATACTGTCGTGATCTGCACCATGACGGCGCTGGTCATCATCATCACGCAGCAACTGCTGATCGACCCGGAAACCGGGCGTTACATCATCACCGAGGCCGGGCGGATCGCCACCGCCTCGGGCGCAACCGGCGGCGTACCCATCACCTCGGCTGCCTTCGGATCCGCCTTCACCTGGGCGCCTGTCGCGCTGTCGGTCGCCGTGATCCTGTTTGCCTTCTCAACCATCATCACCTGGGGCTACTACGGGGTCAAAGCCTGGACCTATCTGCTGGGCGAAGGTCAGCGCAAGGAACTGGCGTTCAAGATCATCTTCTGCGTCTTTGTCTTCATCGGCGCGGTCTCTGGCCTGGATGCAGTGATCGACTTTTCTGATGCGGCGATCTTTGCCATGGCGCTCGTCAATGTCCTCGCGCTCTATCTGCTGATGCCGGTCGTCAAGCGCGAGTTGCAAAGCTATCTCGCGCGGCTGAAGTCGGGCGAGATCCGGCCTGCGAGGTAAGGTCCGCCCTGGCCGGACTATAGCGTATCGCCTCTTCTTCGAGGGCTCAGCCAAAACGGATCGAGAGCAGACCCACGATGCGATCGATGAACAGCACAACGATCAGCGTCATGAGGACGCTCACGCGCGATTCCGCTGCGGCCGTGTGATCAAAATTGGCCTCGGACTGGTCGTGCGTCACCCAGAGGGTCATGATCCCCACGCG
>JBIKTA010000465.1:0-3033 GCA_044348315.1 Burkholderiaceae bacterium
GCCCGGATCGCTGGCGCCATTTCAACCTATCGGTTGGCGTGTCGGATGCCTTCATCGATGCCCTGCACAACGATCGCGACTGGGCACTCGTTCACCCGTCAAGGCCAGGGGCCGAACAGCTCGCGCAGGGCGCGCGCCGCAGGGCCGACGGACAGTGGATCTACCGCACGCTGCGGGCCCGGGACCTCTGGGAAACGATCATGCGATCGGCTTACGATTTCGCAGAACCCGGGGTCCTGTTCCTGGACCGAATTGCAGCCGACAACAACCTGCGCGCGCTTGAGACCATCACGGCGACCAACCCCTGCGTGAGCGGTGACACCTGGGTGATGACTGATACGGGTGCGCGCCGGGTGCACGATCTGATTGGTCAGCGCTTCAGCGCGCTCGTCAATGGGCAGGCCTACCGCGTAGAACGCCCAGGCTTTGTCTTCACAGGCATCCGGCCGGTCTGGGCACTGCAGACCCATGAGGGGCAGTGCCTGCGCCTGACGGCTGGGCATCGGCTCAAACGCCTTGATTCCATCGACCCGCATGGCCCTGTATTTGATTGGGTGCCTCTGCGCGCACTCCTCCCGGGCGACCGGATCGCGCGGAACGACGATCGTGCGAAAAATGGCTGGGCTGAGCGCGAACCCCTGACGGCCACCGTACGCTCGCTGCAGCCATGCGGGGAGGCGCCTGTTTATGACGTCACCGTGCCCGATGTGCACGCCTTTGTCGCCAACGGGCTGCTGGTTCACAACTGCGGCGAGCAACCGCTACCCGCCTACGGCTGCTGTGACCTCGGACCCATCATCCTGCCTCGATTTGTACGCCATCCCTTTGGTCATGGCGGCGAACCGGCGTTCGACTTCGATGGGTTTGCGAGAAGCGTCACGCTACAGGTGCGGGCGCTCGATAACGTGCTCGACCTCACAGAATGGCCACTCCCGCAACAAGCCGAAGAGGCGCGGGCCAAGCGCCGGATCGGAGTCGGATTCACCGGGCTGGGCGACGCGCTGGTGATGCTCGGACTGCCCTACGACGGCCCCGAGGGCCGTGAGATGGCCGGCCGTATCGCCGCCTGCATGCGCGATGCGGCCTACCGCTCATCGATATCGCTTGCAATCGAAAAAGCTGCGTTTCCGCTATTCGATGCGCACAGCTTCTTGGCCAAAGGCACGTTTGCGAGCCGATTGCCCGAAGACATCCAGGCGGCCATCAAGAACCATGGCCTGCGCAACAGCCATTTGTTGTCCATCGCACCGACCGGCACGGTGAGCCTTGCCTTTGCCGATAACGTCTCGCCCGGTATCGAACCGGTCTTTGCGTGGACCGGCCTTCGCAGAAAACGGGAGCCGGACGGCACCGTCCGCAAGTACGAAGTGCAGGACCACGCCTTCCGACTGTACAAGGCGCTGGGCGGCGACCCGGACTCACTGCCGCCCGCCTTCGTGGACGCGCTCAGCATGCGCCCCGAAGACCACATCGCGATGGTCAAAGCGGTTCAGCCCTACATCGACGGCTCGATCTCCAAGACCGTGAACATCGCAGCGGACTACCCCTATGAGGACTTCAAGGCGCTCTACCTCGAGGCCTGGTCGGTGGGACTCAAGGGACTCGCCACCTATCGACCCAATGCGATCCGGGGCGCGGTGCTGGAGTTCAGCGGGGTCGCGCCAGGCTATCCCGGATCTCGCGAAGCAGCACGATGTTCTCGGGTGTAGGGGGCGGTGCCGCCGGCGCGACCGGTTCCTGACCACGCCGCGCGATCAGCCGATTCATCTGCCGCACCATCACGAACACGATGAATGCCAGGATCAGAAAATTGAGCGCCACAGTGATGAAACTGCCGTAGGCAAACACCGCGCCCAATTTTTTCGCCTCGACCAGGGCGAGGCCAGAGGGTTGGCCAGCCAGCGCGATGTAATAGCTGGAAAAGTCGAGCCCGCCCAGCGCCGTGCTGGCCAGCGGCATGATGAGATCACCCACCACGGAATCAACGATCTTGCCAAAGGCCGCGCCGATGATGACCCCGATCGCCAGATCGATGACATTGCCCTTGAGCGCGAAGGTTTTGAACTCTTCGATGAATGACATGCCGATCTCCGGAACGATGCTGTGAAGCACATCAGGATAGACAAATCCCAGACTCTCATGACCACTGAGGTCATGCCAATCCTGTCATGTCCGGTCGTAGAATTAGCGTCGAGTTCAAGCATGAGGGATGTCACTTGATTGAAACCCCGGATCGGACGGCGGTTCACGGGCCCGCTGGTGCCGCATCGATTACTGCCTATCTCTCGTGCACCGGCGCGGCGCTGTGGGCACTGATGATGGCCTTGCAGCCTGACCCGGGGTTCAGCGCCTCCTGGCCCTGGATGGCCCTCTTCTGGGCCCTGCAGATCGGTGTGGGGTTGGTCGTGCTGCAGTCCGCGCTCTATGCGATGAGCCTCGCCGACCGGGCCGGGCGCTTTCCGCTGTGGGCGCTCGTCGCAGGTAGCGGCGTGGCGGGTTCGGTATTGCTTGCGCCGATCTACTGGCTGATCGGCGAGGGCCTGATGGAGCGCATGCTGGGCTTCGCCGCGACGGTTGATGCAGACGATCTGTTCGGCCCGCCTCTGGGCTTTGGACTAGCCGCCCTGCTGCAGGAGTTCGGAGACATCGTCGGCCCGGTGACCGCTGCCTGGGCCCTGATTTCGTGGCCGCGCCTGCCGGGCCTGCTGCCGCCGCCCGTGGCAAGACCACAGCCAAAAACGGCCCCATCCGAAACGCGTACATCACCACCTGACGAATCGAAGCCGATCGCCGTGCGCCCGTCGTGGCGCGACGCGCTGCCCGCCGAACTCGGCGACGATCTGATCGCCGTCACGTCGGAGCTGCAATACCTGCGGGTGTGGACGACCCGTGGCTGCGCGCTGGTGCTGGGCGCACTCCAGGAGGTCGAGCAGGCAGAAGGACTCGCCGGGATGCGGATCCATCGGTCATGGTGGGTCCACGCCGGGCATGTCCGTGGCGTACGGCGTAGCGGCGATGCGGCCCTGTGCGAGT
>JBIKTA010000467.1:0-3032 GCA_044348315.1 Burkholderiaceae bacterium
GGGCGGCTACCCGTGGACGGTGATCCGGATGGACCGGCGAGATGAATACATGAAGGCCCTGGAGGCCGCGAGCGTCAAAGCTCAGATCACGCCCTTGGCCCAGTTCATCGCGCAGGAGATGCAGGAATGGGCTCCAGAGCACGCGGGCAAGGAATGAGTTCGGTCCCCGGTCGCAAGCGAAGAAACTCAGGCCGCGACCGGCACCAAAAAGCCCATCGGACCGGTGTGCATCTCCTCCAGCGCGAAGCACCTCGGCGCGCAGACGCCCCCGAGGGGCCCACCAAGGCGATATGGCAACGCGAATCCACGCGCAAGCCCTACCCCAACCGCTCCTCCGGCGGCGCGATCTCCGACACCAGGTCGCGGACCAGCGTTTTATTAGCAAGCGGGCGCAGCGTCATTTCGCCTTCGACCAGGCGCACGGTGCAGGCGTAGCCGACCTTGCCGTTGATCTCCATCATGCATTCCTTGCAGGCATTGGCATTGATGCAGGAATAGCGAAAACTCAGGCTCGCATCGACGTGAATGCGCGCCCAGCGCAGGCCGTCGAGCACCGACTGGCCCTCGACGAAGGGCACGTCGATCGTGCTGTCCCCCGCCTCGCGCACGATCTTGAGCGCTGCAATCCGCGCCGTTGAAGCGCCACTCTCATCGATCTGGCTGGGCAAGGCCGCAGCCGCAGAAACCGCTCCGATCGCCTCTGACGACGCGCCGGCCGCCCCCGCCTGCTGCGCCGGATAATCGACAGCCTGCAGCGGCGAAATCGCCACCTTGCCATCGGGACGCAGTCGCACCACCTGATTGAACGTCCATTCATCCAGCAGGCCCGGATGATCGACGCGCTGATGCGCACCACGGCTCTCGCGTCGTCGCAGCGCCGCCTCGACCACGATCCCGGCCACCTGCAGCATATTGCGCAGATCGAACCAGTCGAGCCGCTCGAGCGCATAGCGCGGATCGCTGGCAGGCGGCACCTCGCCCAAAGCGCCCTGCAACTGCGACAACTCGTCCCGCGCCTGTAGCAAACCCGCCTCGGTTCGAAACGGGCCGACCCGCTCGCTCATCGTCTGCTGCAATTGCGCGAGCAACGCCGCGGTGTCGCCCCGCTTGGATCCGCTCGCACCAGCCAGCGCCAGCGCAGGCTGCGCAGCCCGCGCGCTCCAGACCGCACCCTGCCGCGTACGCGCAATCTGGGCAGCGCTCACCCCCGCCCGCTCGCCAAACACGAAGGCCTCGGTGATCGCATTGCCCGACAGGCGATTGGCGCCATTGGCCCCACCCACGGCCTCGCCTGCCGCCAAAAGCCCTCGCACACCCGTACCCATCTGCGCATCGACCCGCACGCCGCCCATGTGATAGTGGGCAATGGGCGCCACCTCGACGTCCTGCTTGGTGAGATCGATACCATTTTTGGCCAGATGCTCGATCACCGGCCCGAAGGCCGCCCGCAACTCACTTTCTGGGAGATGTCGAAACGACAGCCACGCTCCACCGGACGGACTGCCGCGCCCGGCCGCCACCTCTTGCGTGATCGCCCAGGTCGCGACATCGCGCGTGAGCACGTAGCGGCCCGACTCGGACTGCCCATAACGATCGGAAAACTCCTGCCCCAGCCCATTGGTGAGCCGGCCGCCCAGCTTGTAGCGAAACGGGTCCCACATGATCGGATCCATGCCGATCAGGCGCGGCGCCAGATGCCCGATCGGGAAGAACTGCACGAACTCCATATCGATCAGTTCGGCACCCGCGCGCAAGGCCAGCGCATAGCCGTCGCCGCCCATATTGGCCGACGCAGAATTGCGACGATAAAGCCTCGTCAGTCCCCCGGTGGCAATCACCACCGCTCGCGCGGCAATCGTCACCGCCTCGCCGGTGGCCAGATGCACGGCGACCGCCCCCAGCACCTCACCGTCCTCGACCACCAGATCGGTGATCAGAAGGTCACCCACCCGACGGATCGCCTCGACCCGATGCACCTGAGTGCGCAAGGTGCGCGACACCGCAGGCCCGGTATTCAGAAAATCGACATACACGCAACGCGCGCGGTCATGTCCGGGTGCCATGACCTGTTTCAAGGGCCCGGTACGGCTGCCATCGCGACGGGCCCAGCCCACGCCCCAGCCCTCCATCTCGCGGATGCGCAGCGGCCCCTCTTCACACAACAACCGGGACAACTCGGGATTACAAAGCCCGCGACCAGCGCGCAGCGTGTCGGCCAGATGGTGTTCCCAGTGATCGGGGCACTCATCGCCCACCGCAGCGGCCACGGTCATCTGCGCCATGATGGTCGCACCGGCCCGCCCGATCAGGCCCCGATCGGCCACCAGCACCGACGCGCCCTCGCGCGCGGCCGCGAGCGCCGCATAAAGACCCGCGCCGCCTGATCCAATGATCAGGACGTCAGAATCGATGTGTCTCACATCAAACCTCGTTGAATCGGATGACCCCACCCTGGATCACCAGCGGAATGCGTTCGCCCTGGCCGGTCAGGCACTCGATGTCGCGCAAGGGGTCGCCATCGACCGCAATGACATCGGCGATCGCACCGGGTTGAAGTCGGCCGAGCTGCCCCACGCGCTGCAGGACTTCGGCCGCGATCGTGGTCGCGCTCTGAATCACTTCCTGATGGCTCAAGACCCGGGTGCGGATCCGGAACTCCTCGCTCTGCAGGCGCTGAGAGGGCCCGAGCAGATCGGTGCCAAAGCCCATCGGCACCCCATGACGCTTGAAGATCTCGAGCGAGCCCAGCCCTGCATCCTTCACATGAGCAATCTTGGCTACGCTCTCGGGCGGCAGCCCGTGCTGAGCACCCTCGTTGGCCAACGCTTCGTAGGTCACCAGCGTGGGCACCGCATACGCACCGTGCTCGCGCATCACCTGCGCGGCCTGGTCATCGACCAGATTGCCGTGCTCGATCGTGCGCACGCCCAATCGCACCGCGCGCGCAATCGCCTCGGCCGTGTACGAGTGCGCCATCACATAGGTCTGGCGCGCCCGGGCCTCGCCCACGATCGCGCGGATCTCATCGTCCG
>JBIKTA010000466.1:0-3032 GCA_044348315.1 Burkholderiaceae bacterium
TGATCACCTATTCTTCGGGCAACCACGCTCAGGCCATTGCGCTCGCAGCGCGCATCCTGGGCATGCCTGCCCTGATCGTGATGCCCAGGGACGCGCCGCCCGTCAAGCTCGAGGCCACTCGAAGCCATGGCGCCGAGATCGTCCTGTATGACCGGTATACCGAGGACCGCGAGGCAATCGGCCAGACCCTCGCACGACAGCGCGGCATGACGCTGGTGCCGCCTTTTGACCATGTCGACGTGATGGCCGGCCAAGGTACGGCCGCGATCGAGCTCTTCGAGGAGACCGGTCCGCTCGATACGCTGCTGGTTTGTCTGGGCGGTGGCGGGCTGATTTCAGGTTGTGCGACTGTCGCACATGACCTGTCACCCGGCTGCGAGGTGATTGGCGTCGAGCCCGAGGCGGGTGACGATGTCAGACAGTCGCTGGCTCGCGGCGAGCGCGTCAAAATCCCTGTGCCTCAGACGATTGCCGATGGGGCGCAGACCCAGTCTCCCGGCGTGCTGACCTTCGAAGTGATCCGGCAGCGCGTGGCCCAAGTGGTCACGGTCGACGATCCGGCCCTGGTCCGCACGCTCGGTTTTCTCGCGACTCACCTTAAGATCGTCGTCGAGCCCACCGGCTGCCTCGCAGCTGCTGCCGCGCTCGAAGGCAAGGTCGATCTACGTGGACGCAAGGTCGGCATCATCCTGAGCGGCGGCAACGTCGATCCCACTCGGCTCCCGGATTACCTGAAAGAAGTCGGCTAGGCTGCGCGCGTTAACCCATCGGGCTCACGCCGATCCAACGCGCGTGAAGATGGAAGGCAAAGAGCCCCCAGAGTGCTGTGCCCGCGGCGACCACAATCAAGTCGCGCGATAGCAGGCCCGCTGCAACGCGGGTGACCCCGTCAGCCCGATCGCGCTTGCGCGCCGCCCTGAAATTCAGGATGGCCCAGACCAGGATGGATCCGAACAGCACAAGATCCGCGACAGTACCGTTTGATATGAGGTGCGCGCCCGCCCAGAGCTTGACCCCGAGCACCATCGGATGGCGAAGACGCGCCCGGATCCGGTTGGCCGGAACGTAGGCTGCAGTGATGAGAATGAATGAGAGGAGCGTCAACAGCGAAGCCAGATGCCGGGCGCCAGTAGCGGTCGGCCAAAGCTCGATCGGTGCGGTTCGCGCTGATCCATAGCCCAGCACGATCAAAATCAAACCCACGAGTGCAACCGCCGAATAGAGACCCTTCCAGGCTTGTGGACCCAGCCGTTCGATCATCCCGACTCGCCATGGTTCGGCAACAATCCGAAGAGAGTGGGTCCCGAGAAAGAGCACCAGACCAAGGATGAGCAGCAACACGACGGCCCCTTTCGATTCAGGCTTTTAGGTTCTCAGTTCGGAGACACACCGAGGCTCGCAATCGGGCACGGATCAGGGTGACTCTCGTGAGAGAAGTTCGGCCCGACGATTGTCGGGCCGGCTCCAGTATGCCCCAATCCGAGGCCGATCAACTCTGGCGGAGCGCGTCGCTCAACCCCGCCACACGGGGCGAGCCCGTGACAATCGGGCGGGTGGGCGTCTGTCGCGCGGCGCGCACGTCATCAATCAATTGAGCAAGCGAAACCGTGTCGAGGTAATCCATCGCCTGTGCGCGTAGTTGCTCCCAGACCTGGGCACCAGGGGTCTGTGCCTCGTCGCGTTCCGCGGTGGTCGTGACCTGGTCAAGCTGATCGACGCAGTAGACGACGTCGCCCACACTGATATCGCAGGCCGATCGTGCCAGAACATAGCCGCCGCCTGGACCCCGAAAGCCTTCGACCAGCTCATGTCTGCGAAGCAGACCAAACAGGTGTTCCAGGTGGGAGAGCGACACTCTGAGTGTAGCGGCGATATCGGCCAGACGGGCGGGTGAGGCTGCCCGATGCATGCCCAGCTCGACCAGCGCAGCCGTGGCAATACGGGCTTTGGTGGAAACTTTCATGACCGCAACTCCAAAGGGTTTCATCGAACCTGCAGTCTAGGTCGGGATATATATTCGGTAAATTCGTTTGTTCCGTATCTTTTGTCAGGATTTTACGAGTGATCAACTACAAGCATCTCCAGTATTTCTGGCGGGTCGCGCGGCTGGGCAGCGTCGCACGAGCAAGCGAGGACGCCCATGTCACGCCGCAGACGATCAGCGAACAGGTCCACGAGCTCGAGGACTCACTGGGGGTTCGCCTGTTCGAGCGAAAAGGCCGCAGGCTGGTGCTGACCGACACCGGACAGCAGGCCTTCGAGTATGCAGAGCGGATTTTCACGCTGGGCAGCGAAGCCGAAGCCGTGCTTCGTGGCGCCTCGGGCGGGCAGGTCCTGCACTTTCGAGTCGGGGTGGCAGATGTCGTGGCCAAGCCGATCGCCTACCGGCTGATGGAGCCCGCCATGCACGTGGGCCGGCCGGTGCATCTGACTGCGCGGGAATGGAAGCTCGACGGGCTTCTTGCCGAACTCGCAACCCATCGGCTCGACATGGTGATCGCCGACTCGGCAACGCCACCGGGGATCAGCGTGCGGGCCTTCAATCATCGACTCGGTGAAAGCGGCATGGCGTTCTTCGCTTCAGAAGAGCTCTGCAAACGCCGGGCGGGCACGCCATTTCCGGAGTGTCTGGACGGTTTGCCCGTGCTGATGCCCGGACAGGATACGGGCCTCTATGGTCGCCTCGTCAGGTGGTTCGAACGAGTCGGCGTGAGCCCCGATCTCGTTGCCGAGTTTGACGACGCAGCGCTACTGACCGCCTTTGGCCGATCTGGCCACGGCGTATTTGCGGCGCCTGCCGTGCTGGTCGAGGAAATCGTCAGCCAGTACGGTATGACGCACTTGGGCTCGACCGACGAAGTCCATCAAGAGTTTTATGCGATCTCGATACAGCGTCGCAATACCCATCCCTGCGTTCGTGCGATCTTCGAGCATGCCGCCGAATCACTGCCCGAGCGGATCGCCCGCGCACGTCGTGGAGTGAACAGAGACCGCTCCGGAGCACGAGTGCGTTGAGCGGAGTATCTGGCGAC
>JBIKTA010000468.1:0-3024 GCA_044348315.1 Burkholderiaceae bacterium
CAAGGCGTCGGTGTTCTTCATGCTCGAGCGCGCAGCACTCGACTGGATCCAGCAGCTCTCAGGCATCGCGACCAAGACGCGTCGCTACATGGACCTCGTGCGGCACACGCGCGTGCGCCTGACCGATACCCGCAAGGGCTGGCCGGGCTTGCGCATGGTGCAGAAATACGCGGTGCGTGTGGGTGGCGCGCACAATCACATTTTCAACCTCACCAACTGCGTGCTGGTGAAGGACAACCACATCAAGATCGCCGGCAGCATCCGCAACGCGATCGAGCTGCTCCGGGCGCGGGCCCAGCACACCTTCAAGATCGAAGTCGAATGCGAATCGCTCGAGATGGTGCAGGAAGCGCTCGACTGTGGCGTCGAGATCATCATGTTCGACAACATGGACCTCGACGAGATGCGCGCAGCGCTCAAGCTCGTCAACGGTCGGGCGATCACCGAAGCCTCAGGCGGCATCAACGAGCAGACCATCGTTCCGATCGCGGAGACGGGCGTCGACGTGATATCGGTTGGCGATCTCACGCATACCGTGAAGGCGCTCGACATCAGCCTCGATGTCCGTGACATCAAACCGAGCGCCCAGCGCACCATCGATCGTCTCAAGGCCGCAGGATGAGCGCTCGAACACCTGTCCGCTTTCGCGCCCGTCACGGCATCATCGTCGCGCTCGATGCCGAGTCGGTCGAGGCCTGCAAGCGCACGGTCGACCTGACCACAGGAATCGACGGCGTCGTCGGCTACAAGCTCGGCCTCACGACGGCATTGCGTCTGGGCCTGGCGGAGTCGGTGCGCCAGTTGCGCGCGCACACCGATCTGCCGCTGCTCTATGACCACCAGAAAGCCGGCCCGGACGTCTTCGACATGGCGGCCAAATTCGCAGCGCTCGCCGAAGAGGCCGCGGTGGACGGGCTGATCCTCTTTCCCATCGCGGGACCGCGCGCGGTCGACAGTTTCGTGGGCGAGGCACTCAAGCGCGGGATCCTGCCGCTGGTGGGAGGCGATCTGCCCTTCTCCGACTACAACGTATCCGGCGGAGGCTATGTGGCCGATGACGCGCTCGAGCGGATCATCGATCGGGCCGCGGCGATCGGGGCCGACCATTTTGTCGTGCCGGGAAACACCCCGGCAAAACTCGCGCACCATGCAGCCCGTCTCGCTGCCATGCAGCCGGTATTCATCGTGCCCGGTATCGGACCGCTGGGCGGTCGGCTCGCCGACCTCGTGGCGGTCGCGCGAGGCTGCAGCGTGCTGGGGGTGGTCGGACGCGCGGTCTACGCCGCAGACGATCCGGCCGCTGCGGCTCGCGCGCTGGTCGCCGAAGCGCAACAGGCCGCGTCCGAGACATGATCGCGCAGCAGCCCCCGGTCATACTCCTCGACTGGGGCGACACGCTGGTCTGGATCCCCGGGATGATCCACGATGTCGATAAGCATCTGGCCTGCGTGGCGCAGATTTTTGACACGCACATCCGGCCGCTTCTGCGTGCGGCCGGAGTCGAGCCCGACTGCTCGACCTACATCGGCTGTTACCTGCAGGCCTGCCGCTCACAGATCGAGACCTCGAGGCAAACGCTCAAGGAACATCGCTTTGCCGATCGCTTTGCGCTCAGCTTCGAATGCGCCGGAGCGGCATCGCTGCCGCCCGCCTCGAGCTTCGAGATCCTGGCCGATGCGCTGGGCGGCGCGATCAGCGGTGAGGCGAAGCTGCTCCCTCACACGGCCGAGATCATTCCCCGGCTCGCCCAGACCCACCGCCTGGGCCTGGTGTCCAATTACCCGCACGCACCGGTCGTCCGCAGCACGCTCGAGCGTTTCGGACTCATCCAGCATTTCGAGGTCATCGTCGTGTCCTCCGAGACCGGCTGGCTCAAACCCCACGCAAATTGCTACCGACCGGCGCTCGAGGCCCTGCACGTAGAGAGCTCGCGCACGCTGATGGTCGGAGACGACCTGCACAACGACGTGCAGGGCGCTCGTGCCCTCGGCCTGCACGCGGCCTGGCTCGCGCCCGGCAAGATCCGGCCCGTTGCGCAAGACAACGAATTCATTCACTTGCAGTCGCTCGCTGAATTGCCGGCGATCTGCCAACGCCTATTTGCCCGCTGACATGCAGACTCACCTCCTGATCGATGGCCGGTTCGCGCCGGCCGCAAGCGGCGAGACGTTCACCACGCGGAGCCCCATCGATGGCGCACCGGTGGCCGAAGTGGCCCGCGCAGACGCGACCGACCTCGACCGGGCCGCGCGTGCCGCGCGCCGTGCCTTCGACGATGGCCGCTGGAGCGGCATGGCACCATTTGCCCGAGGCAAGCTGCTGCGCCGTGTCGCCGACGGTATCCGCGCGAGGCAGCAGGCGATCGCCGAGATCGAGACCATCAATGGCGGCAAGACGATCGCCAATTCGCTCAATGAAGTCGACAGCGCCGCCAACGTGTTCGAGTACTACGCCGGGGCCATGGACAAGTTCTACGGCGACACGATCCCGATGGGCCAGGGCGTACTGGATTTTTCGCTGCGCGAGCCGATCGGAGTCGTGGCCGCCATCACGCCCTGGAATTTTCCCTTTCTCGCCGCAGCCTGGAAGGTCGCGCCCGCGCTCGCCACCGGCTGCACGGTGATCCTGAAGCCTGCGAGCAACACACCGCTCACCGCCCTGATGCTCGGTGAGGTTGCGCTCGAGGCCGGTCTGCCCGCAGGCGTATTGAACATTCTTCCCGGCCCGGGCGCAGCACTCGGTGCCTCGATCGCGCGCCATCCGGCAATCGACAAGATCAGCTTCACCGGGGAAACCACGACCGGGGCCACGCTCATGGCGATGGCCGCGCCCGACATCAAGCGGGTCACGCTCGAGCTCGGGGGGAAAAGCCCCAACATCATTTTTGCCGATGCGGACATCGGACGCGCGGCCCGGGAAGCCGTCAAGGCAGCGTTTGGCAACGCCGGCCAGAGCTGCTCGGCGCGCACCCGCGTGCTGGTCGAGCGCGCCGCGCTCGAGCCCTTTCTCGAGGCCTTCATCGCG
>JBIKTA010000469.1:0-3022 GCA_044348315.1 Burkholderiaceae bacterium
GCCACTCGCCCGCCGACCCGTACGTCTCTCGCTATATGAGTTCGTGCACAAATCACGCGGCTGAAGGTACTCGGCTGCGCTCCGAGACGCTAGCGCGATCGGCCGACGGGCTCGACTCGTCTTCGCAGGACCGCCTGGGACGTTGCGTTTGCAGGGCCTGACCGGCCAGGAGGCGTGTCGGCGGACAGCTGCGGGTTCTTGATGGGTCGGGCTTTCGACGGACGGGCCCGGCCGGGCTGATCGCTGGCTTCGTCCGCCGGCTGCGATGGGCTCGACGTCGCGGGGGCGCCTGGGGTGTTGCGTTAGCAGGACCTGACTTGCTCGGAGGCGTGTCGGCGGACAGCTGCGGGTTCTTGATTGGTCGGGCTTTCGACGGACGGGCCCGGCCGGGCTCAAAAAACCATTCGCCCGCCGACCCGTCCGCCTGCGCCCTCCCGGGTGAAGCCGCAACGGCCCGCCTGTGCACTCCCGAGCGAGATGAACTCCATCAAACGCAATCGCCCCCAAGCGCTCAGCGTTGCGAGCCCTGACGCGGCCGGCCAGTCAACGCGTTCGCCACTCGCCCGCCGACCCGTACGTCTCTCGCTATATGAGTTCGTGCACAAATCACGCGGCTGAAGGTACTCGGCTGCGCTCCGAGACGGGAGAGCGATCGGCCGAGTGGTGAGGATCACCGCATCCGTCGGACCCTCAAACCTGCGGCTGGGTCCGAACCTCCTTGGGTAGTAGCGCCATCACATCGGGTTGCGGTCTCACCCGGGAGGGCGCAGGCGGGCGGGTCGGCGGGCGCACGGAGGGGCCGGGCGCCTTTCCCTATGGCCGAAAGGCGCGCCAAGACGCCTTGAATCGAGGCGCGAACCGCAGCCATAGGGGGGCCCTATGGCGAGGATTCGCAACAAAGAGGCGGGGCGTCTTGGCGAGCAAGGCGGACGTGAGGGGGAGGCGTTCGGCCTCTCCCCCTGAGCCCGGCCGGGCCCGCCCGTCGAAAGCCCGACCTCCCGAGACCCCCCGTAGAAGCACCGTCCGTCGAAGCACCGTCCGCCGAAAGCTCGACCCGCAAAGACCCAGCAACCGCCCTCCGAAGCCGCGAGCGCCCTACGCGTAGTCCAGCGGCATCGCGGTCGTAAACTTGATCTCCTCCATCGCGAAACTCGAACTCACATCGGCCAACTCGGTGCCGCGTGTGAGTCGCTTGTAGACCGAGTCGTAGGCGGCGATGTTCGGCACGACCACCCGAAGCAGGTAATCGACATCGCCACTCATGCGATAGAACTCGACGACCTCGGGGATCGACTCGGCCGTCGCCCTGAAGCGCTCGAACCACTCGGGCGTATGGCGGCTGGTCTTGATCGACACGAACACTGTCACGCCCAGGTTGACCCGCTTCGGATCCACGAGTGCGACATTGCGCAGGATGACTTTCTCGTCCCGCAAACGCTGGATCCTGCGCCAGCAGGACGAGGTGGACAGACCGAGCCGCTCCGCCAGATCCGCAACCGGCAGGTCGATGTCGCGCTGCAACATCTCGAGAATCCGGCAGTCAATGGAATCCAATTTCATATAAGCCTTGCATTGGGATTCAATTTTGCATCGAGGCATTCTAGACGCTTTGGATCCGGGATGAATATTCAGCTTGGCCAACCTAGAATCAGCTGATTCCGACCGGACTGACCGCCATGCCTGCTCTGAACTCGCCCGCTCAACTCACCTCGATTGCCGGATTGATTGGCGGCACGCCGATGATCGCGATCGATCTGCGCTGGAGGGGTCGTACGCATCGGGTTTTCGCCAAAGCAGAGTTCCTCAATCTGACCGGCAGCCTCAAGGACCGGATGGCTTTCCGCATCCTCGCTGGCGCGCTCGAGTCCGGGCAACTTCGTCCGGGCGACACGATTGCCGAGGCGACCAGCGGCAACACCGGCATTGCGCTTTCGGCCGTGGGACGCGCGCTCGGATGCTCAGTCCGAATCTTCATGCCGGACTGGATGAGTCTCGAGCGGCAATCGCTGATCGGATCGTTCGGCGCAGAGCTCTCGCTTGTCTCGCGCGAACAGGGCGGCTTTCTGGGCGCGATTGCCCAAGCCGAGGCCTGCGCGCGCGAATCCGATCGGGTATTCCTGCCGCGTCAGTTCGACAACCCTATGAATGTCATCGCCCATGAGGAAGGCACGGGAATCGAGATCCTCGAGCAACTCGATCGGGCGGGCTTGAAACCGGCCGCCTTCATCGCAGGAGTCGGCACGGGTGGAACCGTGATGGGCGTGGGTCGGGCACTGCGCAAGGCTGATGCTTTGGTGAAGATTCACCCTCTTGAACCAGCCGAATCGCCCACCCTCTCGACAGGGCACAAGATCGGCTCGCATCGCATCCAGGGCATCTCGGACGACTTCATTCCGTCGATCGTCAAGCTCGATCAGCTCGATCGACCGATCGCCGTGTCGGACGGCGACGCCATCCTGATGGCTCAGCGGCTCGCACGCGAGCTTGGCCTCGGTCTGGGCATTTCGTCAGGTGCCAACCTGATCGGTGCACTCAGGGTTCAGGAAATCATGGGTCATGACGCCCCGGTAGTCACGATTTTCTGTGATGACAACAAAAAGTATCTGTCAACCGACCTGGCGCGGCAGGAGCCGGTCAAGCCCGGGTATTGTTCGCCAGAGGTGGAGTTGCTGGGCTACTCGGTACTGCCTGCCGTGCGGGTTTGACGCGTCACTCCGTAAGCCCCTCTTGCCACACATCCCACGAAGCATCGGAACGGGCCTCGAGCCGTAGCCGTTCGCCCGTCCGGGGGTGATTGAATTCGAGCGACGCCGCATGAAGCCAAAGCCTGGCGGTGCCGAAATATTCACCCACTGAACGGTTGATCGGTCCTTTGCCATGGGTCGCGTCGCCAATGATCGGATGGGCAATATGCTTCATATGCCGACGCAACTGGTGACGTCGTCCGGTCTGCGGCACGAGTTCCACTTCAGCCCATCTCAGGGCTGGAAAACCACCTTGGGGAATCGGCAGGTTACCGCGC
>JBIKTA010000470.1:0-3011 GCA_044348315.1 Burkholderiaceae bacterium
CCGCGTCTGCGTCTGCGTCTGCGTCTGCGTCTGCGTCTGCGTCTGCGTCTGCGTCTGCGTCTGCGTCTGCGTCTGCGTCTGCGTCTGCGTCTGCGTCTGCGCCTGCGCCTGCGCCTGCGCCTGCGCCTGCGGGTGGGACCGTTCCGGCTTCTGACACATCCGGCGCACCTGCGGCCCGACTCTCGCTACGCGCGATCCGGAAAGCCTGGCCCACCGTCTTGGCCAATGACGACGTGGGCCTTGAGGTAGCGCCGGGGGAAATCCACGCCGTGCTGGGTGAGAACGGCGCCGGCAAGTCGACACTCGTCAAGATCATCTACGGGGTCATACAGGCCGACTCGGGCGAGATCCAATGGGGAGGTCGGCCTGTCCGGATCGCCAGTCCCGCCGACGCGCGCGCGCTCGGCATCGGCATGGTATTCCAGCATTTCTCCCTGTTCGAAACCTTGACAGTGGCCGAGAACATCGCGCTCGGGCTGGGCAGCCGCACGCCGATGGAGACGCTCGCCGAGCGCATCATCGAGACCTCCGGACGCTACGGGCTTGCGCTCGACCCCAGGCGACACGTCCACGAACTCTCGGTGGGCGAACGTCAGCGCGTGGAGATCGTTCGCTGTCTGCTGCAGTCGCCCAGGCTCCTGATCATGGACGAGCCCACTTCGGTGCTGCCCCCGCAGCTGGTCGAGCCGCTTTTTGAGACTTTGCGAACGATCGCCTCAGAGGGCTGCAGCATTCTCTATATCAGCCACAAGCTCGAGGAAATCCGCGCGCTCTGCGATCGGGCAACGGTCATGCGGGGGGGTCGCGTCACCGCCACCTGCCGACCAGCCGAGCACAGCGCGAGCGAACTCGCCGAGATGATGATCGGCCGAGAGCTCCCACGAGTCACGCGGGCCGCGGCGAGCGCAACGGCGCCCGAGGTGCTGCTAGCGGTCGACAAGCTGACGATCCCCCCAAGCCATCGTTATGGCACCGGGCTGCAATCGATCCAGCTCGCGCTCCATGCTGGGGAAATCCTCGGAATCGCCGGCATCTCCGGCAACGGCCAGACCGAGTTGCTCGATGCGCTCTGCGGCGAGTCGCTGGCCGAACGCGCCGGGCAAGTGCGGCTCTGCGGCCGGGACGTTGGGCGGATCGGGGTGGCCGGCCGGCGCTCGCTGGGCCTGGCGACCGTGGTCGAGGAGCGCCAGGGTCGCGGGGCGGTACCCGCGTTGTCGCTCACGCACAACGCTTTGCTGACGGCCAGCGGACAGGGGTTTCTGCGAGGCGGTGGCCTCATCGACCGCAAGGCCGTCAGGCGCTTCACCGAGCGCTGTATCGAGCGCTTCTCTGTGCGTTGCTCGGGCCCCGATGCGCTCGCGGGCTCGCTCTCGGGCGGCAATCTTCAGCGCTTCATCGTCGGGCGAGAGCTGATGCAGACGCCCAGAGTGCTGCTGGTCGCGCAGCCGACCTGGGGCGTCGATGTCGGTGCCGCCGCCTTCATCCGGCAGTCACTGCTCGACCTTCGCAACCGGGCCGCTGCCGTGCTGGTGATCTCTGACGATCTCGATGAACTCTTCGAGATCTGCGACCGGATCGCAGTGATTGCGGGCGGCAAGCTGAGCGCCCCGCGGTTGACCGCGGACACCGACGAGGCCGAGATCGGTTTGATGATGGCCGGGGCAAAAGGATGATCGGGCTACCCCGACTCGAGCCGCGCGCGCGGCCTTCCAACTTGATGCGGGTGGCCTCACCGATCCTCGCGGCGGTGCTGACCGCGATCGCCGGTCTCGTGCTGTTTGCCCTCCTGGGCAAGGATCCGATCCAGGCTTTTCGGGTCTTCTTCCTCAATCCGGTCAAGGACCTCTACGGCGTGACCGAGTTGCTGCTCAAGGCAACGCCGCTGATGCTGATTGCAATCGGGCTCGCCGTCGGTTTTCGCGCCAACGTCTGGAATATCGGTGCTGAAGGGCAGTACCTGCTGGGCGCAATCGCAGGTGCCGGAGTGGCGCTCGCCTTTGACCGGAGCCTGCCGGCCGCGATCCTGCTGCCCTCGATGCTCATCGCCGGGGCCCTCGGTGGCATGGCCTGGGCGGCCATCCCGGCGTGGCTGCGGACGCGCTTCAACGCCAATGAGATCCTGGTCTCGCTGATGCTTGTTTATGTGGCGCAACTTCTGGTGTCGTGGCTGGTGCACGGACCCTGGAAAGACCCTCAGGGCTTCAATTTCCCGCAGACCCGGATGTTCGAAGCCGCGGCGGTGCTGCCCCCGCTGATCGAGACCATGCGGCTCACCCACGCATTTCCGCTTGCCATCGTCGCGTTGGCCGCAGGCCATGTCTTGCTCAATCGCAGCTTCATCGGTTACCAGTTGCAGGTGGTCGGACAGGCGCCTGCAGCGGCGCGGCATGCCGGTTTTTCGATCCGGCGCGCGGTGTGGGTGGGGCTGCTCGCGGGCGGCGCGATGGCCGGCGTTGCAGGACTGTCTGAAGTGGCGGGGCCGCTGGGTCAGTTGACCGAGCATGTGGCCAATCACTACGGCTTTGCGGCGATCATCGTCGCTTTTCTGGGACGCCTGCACCCGGTCGGCATCTTCCTCGCGAGCCTGCTGATGGCGCTGATGTACCTGGGCGGAGAGCAGGCCCAGCAGTATCTGGGACTCCCCTCGGCGGTTGCCAAAGTGTTCCAGGGACTGCTGCTCTTTTTCCTGCTGGGCACCGACGTGCTCGCGCAGTACCGGATTCGCTGGGGGCGTCGCGTGGCGAGGGCGCAGGCATGAGAGGCGCGAATCCAGTGCGGGTGTGCGCTTTTGAATTGGCTGTATGGCATTGGGGGGGCGACTGAATTGGCCGGCCTTGACCTCGCCAGCGCACTGATCGCCGCGGCGATCTTTGCGGGCACACCGCTCCTGATCGTCGCACTGGGCGAACTGATCACCGAACGATCGGGCGTACTGAATCTCGGCGCCGAAGGCATGATGGCGCTCGGCGCCATCGCCGGGTTCGCCGCCGCGTATCACTCGGGCAGCGCCT